>JAHDSE010000145.1 GCA_018432955.1 Syntrophomonadaceae bacterium | reverse complement strand
TGATGGGGAAGAATTAATTATTGATTTTCTTGATTGTGTAGACAATAGTCGTTCTATGAAAAAAATGGACAAATTGATTGAACTGGCGGGAATTGAAGGGGTTTATATTCCTGCTCTTTATGAAAGAGAGTATGGGAAAGATGGGCATTATAAGGCAATTAAACCACGTTTTCCTGGGGTCCCGGCCAGAGTATGCAAACGATTGCTCAGGGATCTGGATACTGCATATTTCCCGGATAAGCCCATTCTTCCTTATATGGAGATTATACATGACCGTGCTGTTCTGGAAGTAATGAGAGGCTGCCAGAGGGGTTGTCGTTTTTGTCATGCCGGAATAGTCTATAGACCGGTAAGAGAAAGAAAGGTGTCTACATTAAGAAAGCAGGCTGAAATGCAGTTGAAGCATACTGGTTATGAAGAAATATCCCTGGCTTCTTTGAGTACCCTGGACTATTCAGGTGTTAATGAGCTGACCAGAGAACTTGTACGGGAACACGGCGAAAAGGGAATCGGTGTTTCCCTGCCCTCTCTGAGAGTGGATGCCTTTTCCATAGATCTGGCCAATGAAGTGCAGAAAGTGCGTAAAACTACCCTTACACTGGCACCTGAAGCAGGCACCCAGCGTCTGCGGGATGTTATAAACAAGAATGTAAGTGAAGAACAGTTGTTTACTGCAGTTGAGGCCGCCTTTAAATCAGGTTGGCTTGCCCTCAAATTATATTTTATGTTTGGTTTGCCTACCGAAAGCGAATCTGACCTGGATGGCATAATTGAGCTCCTGCAGAAGGTTAAATCAATTGGTAACAGATACTCCAAAAGACCTGTGCAGATCAGAGCCAGCCTGGCTTGTTTTGTTCCCAAAGCACATACTCCTTTTCAATGGCAGGCCCAGAACAGTATTGAACAATTGGAAGAAAAAAGAAAATATATGATGAGGAATAAATCCAAAAACATTAAACTAAGTTTTCACGATAGCCGGACGAGTTATCTGGAGGGGGTAATAGCCCGGGGTGACCATAGCTTATCAGAGGTAATATACCGGGCATGGCAGAAGGGTTGCAAGTTTGACGGCTGGACGGAGTATTTCCATTTCGACCGGTGGATGGAAGCCTTTGAGGAAAGCGCTGTTGATCCTGATTTCTATACCTGCAGGCAGCGTTCTTACGATGAGGTTTTCCCCTGGGACTTCATTGAAACCGGAGTAAGCAAGTACTATTTACAGAAGGAAAATGACCGGGCTACGGAGGCTAAGCTCACAGCTGATTGCCGATATGATGAATGTTCCGGCTGCGGTATTTGTCCTTTTTTCGGAATAGATATCGATATCAAGGAGGAAAGCCGCCATGCGATTAAGAACTGAATACAGTGTGGGGGCTGAATTGAAATTTCTGTCTAACCTGGATATGATGCACTTGATGGAAAGGTCTCTGCGGCGAGCAGATATTCCGTATGCTCTCAGTGAGGGTTTCAATCCCCATGTCAAATTATCCATGGGAACAGTTTTGCCTGTTGGAATATCGGGAGAAAAAGAGTATTTTGACCTGGAACTTTCTCAGTATATGAGGGCGGATGATTTTATGCAGAGAATGAATGCGGTTCTCCCGGAAAAGGTAAAAATAAGGCAGTCAGTGCTTATTCCTGCGCAGATGCCTTCTTTGATGAAAACCATTAATTCTGCTTGCTATTCGTTTATTGTTTGTCACCAAACACTTGATTTGATGAACTGGGCAGCAGAATTTTTGAGCAATGATTCTTTAATAGTTAAGAGCCGGGGCAAGAAAAAAGACCTGGACAAAGACCTGCGACCGGGGATATACAAAGTTGAAGTCAAGCAAAATAAAGATCTGAGCAGCATTGATATTTGGGTTAGTATTGGTGAGCCGGTTAATGTTAGATATGATGAATTATTAGATATTTTTTTAAAAAAAGGATTTAGCCATGATGATATAGTAGAAGTATATCGAAAAGCTAATTATATCAAGGAGAAGGGTGCGTTTTATTCTCCTCTGGAAAAGGTGACTGCCTCTTGAAAGAAATAATTGCCGAAGTTTATCCCTGGGAATCGAGGGTGGCCATTGTGGAAGATGGCCGCCTGGTTGAAGTTTTCTGGGCTGATCAGGATGAAAATGTAGGGAACATATACAAAGGCAGAATAAAAGATATCATACCGGGACTTTCATGTGCCTTTATCGATATCGGACTGGCCAAAAATGCTTTTTTATACGCCGGTGATATAATCTCTTCTCAGAAGAAAAAAGGGGTCAATGTTTTTGATCTCTTAAAAAGTGGGCAGGATCTTATGGTTCAGGTTAAAAAAGAGGCGTTTGAGGAGAAGGGAGCCAGGGTGACTTGTGATTTGAGCATTCCGGGTCATTTTCTTGTTCTGTTGCCCTTTCAAAATGAAGTTTCCATTTCACGAAAAATAACCTGTGATGAACGCAGAAAATATCTCCGCAGTATTATAAAAGAGAACAAACCGGAAAATACCGGTATTATTTTGCGAACTGCCTGTCTGGAGGCTGAAGACTTTGAGATATTGGCTGAACTCAAGAAGCTTCTTCAGGTCTGGGAGGAGGTTAACCTTCGTTATCAAAAGAGCAGGACTCCTTCATTGATTTATGAGGATATGGATGTCCTGGAAAGGACTTTGCGTGATTATTTGGATGCCGATATATCCCGGGTAGTAATTAATAATTTGAGACTTAAAGATAAAATACAAGCCTATGTGCAGAACAGAAATCTTGGTTTCAGTTTTCCGGTCCAATATATGGAAGGGGAACTATTTGAAAAGTATTCCTTGGAAAAAGATATCAGGAGGTTGCTGCGCAGAAGAGTCTGGTTAAAAAGCGGTGGCTATCTGATCTTTGATAAAACTGAAGCTATGATAGTAATAGATATTAATAGCGGGAAATACACGGGAAAGAATGATTTTGAAGATACAATATTCAGGCTTAACCTGGAAGCGGCTATCGAAATCCCCAGGCAACTCAAATTGAGGAGTATGGGCGGGATAATTCTTATAGATTTTATTGATATGAAGGATAAGAGTAATGAAGAAAAGGTTATTGAGACCCTGAAAAAAGAACTGGAAAAAGATAAGGCTCATACCCGGGTGCTTGGTATGACAGGTCTGGGTTTTCTGGAAATGACGAGGAAAAAGTCGCGTTATGGGGCATCTGAGTTTTTAACTGATGAATGCCCTGTTTGTAATGGAAGAGGGCGTACGCCGAACCTTTATGCTATTTCCTGTGAAGTAAAAAGGAAACTGGCTAATATGGCTTATGTAGAGAATGAAGAAATTGTATGTGAGGCTAATCCTGAGTTATTGAAAATATTGAGCAGTGATGAAAAAAACCTCTCCTATATTGGAAAACGTACCGGCAAAAAACTGAAATTTGTTGCACGTCAGGAAATGGGCAGAACTGAATACAGTATTTATACATCAGTGGACTAAGTCTTTTTTACTATCCTGGGGAGGGATAGAATGTGAACAGGATAGATGAAATTAACCGCTTTTATGAGTTGTTGAACAAACTAGAGAATAAGATTGGCGGCAAGTATTTGCTTCCGGATTGCAATGCTCAGATGAACTGGCCTCGAAAAAGTATTTATTTCTTTTTTGAAGAGGGGCAAGTTAGGGATAAGAAAAGAGAAAAACGGGTAGTCAGCATCGGTTACACAAAAGGGAAAGAAGAAAGAGATACGCTTTGGGCATGTTTGCGAAAACATCGAGGTACTGTGGCTGGCAAATATGCTGGAGGCGGTAACCACCGGGATTCCAATCTGCGTTTGCATCTGGGAAGCTCTCTGATAAATCGGGATGGCATTGATTGCCTGAGCTGGGGAAAACGTTTCAAAGCCAATGCTGAGATAAGGGCAGCCGAATATTCATTGGAGAAAATGGTAAGCCAAAAGGTTAACAGTATGCCATTTATATGGCTGGGGCTTGATAGTAGAACTGGAACGCGGGATTTTGCCAGGTTTATGGAGAAGAATGTGATTGCATTGCTGAGCAATTATGGAAAAGCACCGGTTGACGGGCCATCAAGCACATGGTTGGGGAATTATTGTGTCAATCCATTTGTACAGCGTTCCGGCTTATGGAATGTGGAATATGTAAGTGAAAGATATACCCCGGCTTTTATGGAAGAGTTCAGGAAACTGGTGAATATATTTTAGGTAGTAACCCATTCTCAATGCTCAATGGTGGGAAAGCCACTACTTTCCCGGATACCATGGAGAATGAATTTTCCTTGGTCTTCTGCTCTTATCCAGATGATATGTTTTTATGGGGGAGGAGAACACAGTGTTAAAATCCCGCTGGTTCAAGCTTTTGCTGGCTTTATTGCTTTTATGGCTGATTCTTACTGCCTATTTTTATTACCACCGCCAGGTTACCGTAGTTGAACAAAGCTTAAATGAAAAGCTAAGTGTTGGTGACTGCCAGCTGGTGTTTGAAGAAATGAGTTTCCGCAATTTTACTTATACTTACGATACGCCGTTCCTGAGTCATTACCTGAGTCTTTGCCCTCCCTTGCTGCAGGAACGTGTGAAAGGTATTACAGATTACTATCATAAACCGGTGGAGTTCACTTATGATACAGGTACCCTTGAGCTCAAGGGTATGGCTATTTATCCAGAGTACCAGAAAGACTGCAGTAAATGGATTAACCTGATGGATGTCTATATCTTGGGTTATGAGTCTGCTGCTGGCTCTATTTATGACAGCAACAGCAATTACCTTCGCTTTAATGTACATGTCAGGGAATTTCCCAGGCAAGACCTGGACAAAGAATTGCATATCTGGGTGAAAGATAAGACGAGCGGGGAAAGCAAAAGCATAAATATTATGCCACAATGGCGGGAGCAGAAATACAATCTTCTGGAAAAACGCCCGCTAAAAGACCTGGTTAATCCCGGAGAAATAGCCCGGAAATTTCTGGACTTAGGTGAAGCAGGAAACCGCCAGGAAGCCCTGGACATGGTTGTTGCTGACAGGAGACAGGATTTCCCCTGGCCTTTTACCGGAGATTGGAACTGGGAAGATAACAGTCAAATACATTACTTTATCCAGCAGCATGATAATTATGAAGGATTTAAAGATGTATATTCGCTTAAAATAGAGAAGATGTCAAACAACGATGGCAGCCTGACAATTGAGTGTGAGCAGACGGTTTTTCTGCTTCTGGATAATGATGAACAGTGGCAGGTAATAGATATATCTTCCTTCAGGGGCAGAAGTGAATAGTTGCTCAGGCAAATACCTGTTTTAAGTCCACTTCCAGCCCCTCCAGGATGGTGGACACAAGTTTGTCATTTTCATAATAACTGATGTTTTTTTCATATTTGCCATCTTCATTTAATAAATAAACATGTATTACTTTATCCAGAGGGAATACTACCCAGTATTCCTTAACCCCGCTTGCTTCATAGAGATCGAATTTTTCTCCCAGGTCTCTTTTGGCAGTTGCCGGAGATAGAATTTCTATGATAAAATCGGGAGTACCTTTGCAGCCCCAGTCATCCAGCTTGTTTTGATCACATACCACTGTAATATCTGGTTGTACTACTGTTTCTATATCCTCATCTTTTTCTTCACCGGCAGGGAAGCGAACATCAAAAGGTGCGGCATAGACTTTGCAGGTTTTATTTTCTAAATGGTTATAGATTTTAGCGAAGAGAGTACCACTGATTTCTTGATGTTTTCTTAAAGGAGCCGGACTCATATAATAAGGAATCCCTTTGATAATTTCCCACTTTTCTTCGTCAGGCCACGTTCTGTAATCACCATAGCTATATTTTCCTTTTTCTTTCTTTAGCGGAACAGACATGTTTCAGTCACCATCCTTCTCTCTATACTGACGGACAAAAAAAGTTTTTAAACATCTTTCTTCACTATTATATAAAATTAATCGCGGAGTCTTATTTATCCTTATTATAACAGAGAAAAAATAAATACTTGAAGTTTGCGAGTACAAATTTCTTGAAAAACAAAGCTTGTGATAAGTTTTGCCGTTTGCCAAAGTTTCATACTTGGTAAAACAGTTAAATTACTATAAGTGTAATGAATACTAATCCTAGTACTCTGTAACGCCTAAAACTTTTATTCCCGCCGGCCAAATTTCCACAGGGCTTCGTTGTCGTCAATCGAAATACGTCCAGTATTACTCATTCCTCCGCCTTCCCCCGCGAAAATTTTTCTCGGCGGATAACCCAAACTTTTAGACGTTGCAGAGTACTGGTCCTGTGCGAGTACTGCTTGACTTGAGGGCATATTTATGTTAAGTTCTTATGTGGGTTGCGCGTTTTTGCAACCGCTCAGTTGAGGTTAATAAATGGTTTATGACCTGCCTGCAACTGGCGAGTCTAAAGAATGTGGAGGTGTTATTAAGGAATGTATGCTGTAATTCAAACCGGTGGCAAACAGTACCGGGTCAGCGAAGGTACCATATTGAAGGTTGAGAAACTGGAAGCAGAGGTCGGAGCTCAGCTCAGCCTGGACCAGGTGCTTATGATGAGTGATGAGAATGGTAATGTAAAAATAGGTGATCCCTTGTTAAACGGAGCCAGTGTTAAAGTCAAGGTTCTGGAACAGGGGAAGAATAAAAAGATTTTGGTCTACAAGTACAAAAAAAGGAAAAACTATCACAAGAAACAGGGCCATCGTCAACCCTTTACCAAAATAATGGTGGAAAAGATTGAAGGCTGATGCTGGAAATAGAGATTTCTTATAGAGATGAAAAGATCTGTTCCTTTAAGGTCAAGGGACATGCGGGTTTTGCTCCTGAAGGTCAGGATATATATTGTGCAGGGGTATCAGCAGTAGCGCAGACTGCATTGCTGGGTTTACTGAAAAACCTTTCTGAAGAACCCCGTTATAGAATTGAAAAGGGCTTTTTGCAATGCGAAATTCCAGTTAGCATGGGAGAGGAAGATCAAAGCAAAGCTCAGATTATCCTTTCTACAATGGAAACAGGATTACTTTCCATGCAGGAAGCGTATGGAGACTATATAAGAGTATTAATCAGGAGGTGCTAAAATGTTCAAGTTTGATTTACAGATTTTTGCTCATAAAAAGGGTGTAGGTAGTTCCAAAAACGGCAGAGACAGCGAATCCAAGAGACTTGGGGTCAAAAGGTATGATGGTCAGCTTGTCAGAGCCGGTAATATTCTGGTTAGACAGAGAGGAACCAAAATACATCCTGGGAACAATGTAATGATAGGTAGAGATGACAGTCTTTTTGCAGTTGTTGACGGAACAGTTAAATTTGAAAGAAAAGGCCGAGACAAAAAACAGGTCAGTGTTTATCCTCTGGACAAGAGCATGAGCATGTAAATCTTTTTTAAATAAAGAGCTATTGGAACCCCTGGAGTTTTTCAGGGGTTTTTGCTATTATTAGGTAACATGCGAGTGGGGGGATTACATTGAGAACACAGGAAATTTTAGCTCTTATCCGAAGAATCAGGCATGATTTTGGTAACCACCTGCAGATAATAAGTGGGTATACTGAACTTCGACGCAGTCAGGAGGTAAAAGATTATATTACTGGCATAGTAGACGAAATGACTGCTGAAAGGATTATCTTTGAACTGGCCAGTGCGGATAGTGCTTTGTATTTTTATAAACAGCTCTTATTGGCTCGTGATTTGGGTATAATACTAAGATATGAGGAACTGGAAATAGAATCTGCTTATTTATTGGAGAGCAGAAATGAACCATACAAGACACTGGAGTTTGTCTCCCAAAAAATAGACAATAGAGAAGATGATATAACAGTTTACATTTCATTATATCAAAGGGACGGGAAAGTCGATATGTTTCTTAGCTGTGAACAATTGGAGGATACCCCGCTGAGTTTTTCGATCAGGGAGTGAGAAAATGTTTATTGACCAAGCCAGAATATTTGTCAAAGGAGGAGACGGGGGTAACGGGATTGTAGCTTTTCGCAGAGAGAAGTACGTGCCTATGGGAGGGCCTGCCGGCGGAGATGGAGGACGAGGCGGGGATGTTATTTTTCGCGCTGACGAAGGTTTGAGGACTCTTATGGACTTTAAATACAACAAGCACTTTAAAGCCTTGAGGGGGGCTCATGGTCAGGGTAAAAATATGCATGGGGCCAGTGGAAAGGATATAATTGCCAGAGTTCCCGTTGGTACTGTAATAAAAGACGATAATGAACAAATAATAGCTGATCTGACCTATAGTGGACAGGAAGCAGTGGTAGCCAGAGGAGGCAGAGGCGGGAAAGGCAATGCCCGTTTTGCATCTGCCAGAAATAAGGCTCCTTCTTTATCCGAGAATGGTGAACCAGGAGAAGAGAAATGGATACGCCTGGAGTTGAAATTGCTGGCAGATGTAGGTCTGGTAGGATTTCCTAATGCTGGCAAATCTACATTGATATCCAGGATATCAGCGGCTCGGCCGAAGATAGCAGATTATCCCTTTACAACACTGGTACCCAATCTGGGGGTTGTTATTACCAAAAGCAAGGATACCTTCATAGTGGCTGATATACCTGGGCTTATTGAAGGAGCACATAAAGGAGCTGGCCTGGGACACGATTTCTTGAGACACATTGAAAGAACCAGAGTCTTATTGTTTTTGCTGGATACAGCAGAAACTGAAGGCCGGGATGTCCTGGCAGATTATGGCGCATTGCAACACGAATTGGAGAAATACAATAGTGTTCTTTTAAAACGACCTTTTCTGGTAGTAGCCAATAAAATGGATATACCAGGATCTGCGGAAAAGTTTGAAAAACTACAAGAGGAGTTAGGAGAAAAAGTCCTGGGTATTTCGGCAGTGACCGGGATGGGAATAGATGATTTGGTAGAGAAAACCTTTGCTCTTTTGGAGAGTATTCCTGAAGAAGAAATAGTGGGGGAAGAGCCGGTTGTCAGGCGTTTTGAAGAAGAAAAACCCTTTGCCATAAACATTGTTAATGGGGTTTTTGAGGTAAGTGGCAAGAGA
The DNA here is from genome assembly GCA_018432955.1 of Syntrophomonadaceae bacterium. Classification (GTDB taxonomy): domain Bacteria; phylum Bacillota; class Syntrophomonadia; order Syntrophomonadales; family Syntrophomonadaceae; genus SV3-B162. The sequence goes on along the minus strand of JAHDSE010000145.1, from coordinate 3,663 downwards.
ATTGAAAAACTGCTTGTAATGACCAATTTTAACAGTGACGAAGGTTTGCAGCGTTTTCAGTGGATTATAGAAAAAATGGGACTTGAAGAGGCTTTGCGGGAAAAAGGTATAAAAGAAGGGGACACTGTAAAAATTATGGACCTGGAGTTTGATTACAGTGATTAATAGGGAGAGTGTTTTGTAGAGATGAATATAAGGGAGGAATTAAAAAAAAGCCGGCGATTGGTGGTCAAATTGGGAACCAGTACCCTTACACATGCGAATGGGCAACTCAATTTACAGCGGATTGAACGCCTGGTACGCGCAATGGCTGATTTGCATAACCAGGATATAGAGGTTCTACTGGTGACCTCTGGTGCTATCGGAGTTGGCGCCAATCGGATGGCATTGAAGAAGCTTCCCCGGACCATGCCGGAAAAGCAGGCTCTGGCAGCTATTGGACAGGGGGCACTTCTCCACCTTTATGAAAAACTTTTTGCCGAGTATGGAAAAACAGGAGCACAGGTCTTACTTACCAGGGGTGACCTCGATGATAGAATTCGTTACCTGAATGCCACCAATGCTCTCCTGGCTCTTTTGCGAATGAAAGTAATACCCATAATTAATGAGAATGATACGGTCGTGGTAGAGGAAATCAAGTTCGGTGACAATGATTCTCTTTCTGCTCTGGTTGCTGCTATAGTAGATGCTGATTTATTGCTTATTTTATCCGATGTTGATGGACTCTATGACGCTGACCCACGTGCAAACAAGGATGCCAAATTACTTTCATCGGTAAGGGAAATCAGCACTGCCATGGAGGAAAACTCCAGAAACCGGGGCAGTAGCTTTTCCAGTGGAGGTATGTTTACCAAACTTAACGCAGCCCGCATATGTATGGCATCAGGGGTAGCCATGGTCATAGCTAATAGTGCTGAAGATGACATAATCCGCCGGGTAGTTGCTGGTGAAGAACTGGGGACTTTATTCATTCCCAGTGATAAAAAGATGCATGCCCGCGAAAAATGGATAGCTTTTGGTACCCTTTTACAGGGTAAAATATTTATTGATTCTGGAGCCCAGGGGGCATTGATAAAAAGGGGTAAAAGCCTCTTGCCTTCTGGTGTGACAAAGGTTGAAGGGGAGTTTGAACGGGGAGCTGTAGTAGCGGTTTTATCAGCAGAAGGTAGAGAACTGGCCAGGGGGATGGTCAATTATAATGCCGGTGAGATTAGATTGATTGCAGGAAAAAAGACCAGCGAAATTGAAAAGATACTTGGGGAGAAAGACTATGATGAAGTAATTCATCGCAATAACCTGTGGATTGAGTAGGAATTTTAGTAACCACGGGTTCGCTTCGACTACTTGAGTTATAGATTATTACGGCAAAATCTTCATGAGCAGGGGACGCGTCTTGACTTGCTTTTTTTCGTAGCAATTGTTTTCTTTTCTGCTGTTCTTAAAATAAAGGACAATTTCTTTTTTCTGCAGGCAAGTCAAGAAACTTCCCCACAACCTGGTACGGCATTGCTTTGCCAAAAGCCCCAATCTCCCGGTACAAGAAAAGCACTGCTGCGTAGTCTCTGGCAACTGCGAACTTGGACTGTGGTGTTTATAGAACTGAAATATATTCTTTTAGGAGATGATAATTATGAATATCGATTTGCAGGCGATACTGATTGAACAGGGGAAAAAGGCCAGGGTGGCCGCCAGGTTTCTGGCTACGGCCTCCACTACTTTAAAAAACCATGCGCTGATGGCCATGGCTGATTCTCTGGAGAAGAGAAGTCGAGAAATCATTGCAGCTAATGCTATTGATCTTGAACAGGGCAGAGAAATGGGATTAACATCAGCTCTCTTGGAAAGATTGACCCTGGATGAACAGCGGGTCAAGGATATGGCTCAGGGGATTCGGGAGATAGCGGCACTGCCTGATCCGGTCGGAGAGCTCTTGGGTATGACCCGGCGTCCCAATGGACTGGAAGTAGGGCGTATTCGTACCCCAATCGGAGTAATAGGTATTATCTATGAATCCAGGCCCAATGTGACAGCCGATGCGGCAGCATTATGTTTGAAAGCCGGAAATGCCATCATTTTACGAGGCGGGGAGGAAGCCCTTAATTCCAACCGTATTATTGCCCAGGTTATTGCGGAAGCCGCTATCAATGCAGGGATAGCAGAAGGGGCAATTCAGCTGGTGGACAGTGAAGACCGGCAGGCGGCACTTTTTATGATGAAGATGCATGAATACCTGGATGTGCTTATTCCCAGGGGGGGCAAGGGTTTAAAGCAGGCTGTTATGGATAATGCCAGTGTACCAGTCATTATGACTGGCATGGGTAATTGCCATGTTTATGTTGATGAATATGCCGATTTAAAGAAAGCTGTTCCTATTGTATTCAATGCCAAGGTGCAGAGACCTTCAGTCTGCAATGCGGCAGAAACCCTCCTGGTACATAAGGAAGTTGCTGCAGATTTTCTTCCCCCAATGATTGCAGAACTACAGGGAGCAGGGGTGGAAATCAGGGGCTGTGAGAAAAGCAATGGAATAGTCTCTGGCATCAAGCAAGCCACTGAAGCGGATTGGGATGAGGAATATCTGGATATGGTACTGGCCGTTAAAATAGTTGATGGTGTGGATGAAGCCATTGACCATATTAATATGCATGGGACAGGTCACAGTGAAGCCATTGTCAGCGAAAGCTATGGCAATGTACGCCGTTTTATGTCAGCAGTAGATGCTGCAGCCGTATATGCCAATGCCTCTACTCGGTTTACCGATGGCAATGTATTTGGTTTTGGAGCCGAGATGGGGATAAGCACCCAGAAACTTCATGCGCGTGGTCCCATGGGTTTACCGGAACTTACTACCACCAAATTTATTGTCTATGGTGATGGGCATATACGCTGAAAAACGCTTATAGATACGCACGCAGGATATTATTCCTTTCAGAGGCTAAGGAAATCTGTATCTAACAATATTTCCCAATTTTTACTTATTGACATAGTGCTGATTGTGGATTACATTATAAATAAGGTGGTGGAGAATTAAACCATAAAGAGTTGAGTTTTATCCCACTGATCTTAATGGCTAAGTTGGCAAGGCAGTGTTTTAGACCGATTATTCCTATGTGAATCTGGAGTTAGGTAGTAGTTTGATGAGAGTTTTCTTAATCTTATTTAAAAATAGAGACTTTCTCCACCACCTATCCTTGAATAAATTAAGTCCTCGCGGATGAAGCCGTGAGGACTTTTTCTTGGTGCGCCCGGCATGGGCGCAGTCTAATGGGTGAAAGTCCCTAGTGCGGGTTGATAGCGCCAAGCACATAGCCAATGGCAAGGGTGTCCTCGGCGACGAGGAATCTGAAGGAAGCCGGAGGCAAACTTCTGGTCTGACGAACAGAAATCACATGAGGCAGTGTAAGTTGGGTAAGGTTGCCAAACAAACTGAAGCCCAAAGACTATCCGGAAGCTTATGATGTAGATGTGGCAGATAGATGGAAGGAAAGACTGCGTTCTTACCCGGGGAGGTCTCACGGACGGGCTGTTTTTGTCAAGCGAAAAATCCCCCATATAATAAACGAAAAGTACCCCACATTTAATAAAAAAAATTATTTTTGAGAATTAAGCCAATCCTGAGTTTCCTTTAAACGGTAGGAATTTCCGTTCATGTTAATCATGTAT
>JAHDSE010000086.1 GCA_018432955.1 Syntrophomonadaceae bacterium | reverse complement strand
TATTGTTTAATCGCCAAAACCAAACAAAACAAAAGGGAGCATACTTTTTCATGTTTATGATTATATCACGTGCAAATAGACCCATACAGATGTTTTTTAAATCTGGCAAATCTCCACCAACCTTCTGATGTAATTAACTGATATTAATATCCATCAACGATCAGGAGGTAACTACCATGAATCAATATGAACAAGAAATCAACCTGTACTTTGAACTTAAAGGGACTCCAGATTCTTCAAAGGAATCATATATGCGAAGGATGCGTGCATTTATAACGTTTATTCAAGATAAAAGTATAGGCATGGAAGAACTCACCGAAAGAGATATCCAGCAATATATCCTTTATCTCAAAAAAGAAAAAGGTCTTTCAGCAGGTACTATCAACAACTATATTTCTGCTATCAAATTTTTCTACACCTATATATTGCAGAAGGAATGGAACCCAAAGAAAATCCCACGCATGAAAAGAGTGGCTACTTTTCCAGTCATTCCATCCAGGCAGGATGTGCTGTCCATCCTGGATGCAACAACAAATCTTAAGCACAAAGCTATGTTACTCCTGCTTTATGGGAGTGGTTTACGGGTTTCCGAAGTAGCCAAATTAAGAATTTATGATATTTGCTCTAAAACCATGCGGGTTCGGGTAGAAAATGCCAAGCATGGTACCAACCGATATACTATTTTATCGGAAACGGCCCTTATGGTGCTACGTCAGTATTTCAGGACAACTTTTTCTCCCGGTAGCTACACGCCTGAAGATTGGCTGTTTCCGGGGCAAAATACGGGTGAACATATTAATATTAAGACCATCAAGAATACTATGATTAAATTGCGTAACAAACTGCAATTGAATCAGCGTATTTCTGCCCATACATTACGCCACTGTTTTGCGACACACTGCCTGGAAAATGGTGTCGAGATTGTTTTCATACAGCAAATGCTGGGTCATAAAAATCTTAAGACTACCGAAATATATCTTCACATGACCGCCAAAAGTCTGATGGGTATCAAAAGCCCACTTGATACCCATGGGTAGCGTTGCAAATGTTTTTAATCAGTTTTATTCTAGCTACAGGAACAGTTATACACCCTCGCCGCAGCAAGCCAAGGCTGCTGCGGACATCATGCGCTGTAAGACTGCAGCACTGGGTGCGCATGTTTTGGAATGTGAGGAATGCGGGTATAAAAAGATCTTTTACAATTCATGACGGAACCGGCATTGCCCTTCGTGTCAAGGGCTTAATAATGCGGTATGGGTAGATGCAAGAAGCCGGGACATTCTAAGTGCTCCCTATTTCCATCTTGTATTTACTATGCCGCAGGAACTTCACCAATTAATTTATCAAAATCAGAAGTTACTCTATGATTTAATGTACAAAACTGTTGCTGAAACGCTTTATGAACTTTCTGGTGATCCAAAATATCTAGGTGCACAATCAGGTTTTTTTGCTGTACTGCATACATGGGGGCAAGATTTGCATTTTCATCCGCACATTCATCTAGTGGTATTAGCAGGGGGATTGACCAATCTCAACAAATGGCGGAGTAGTAGCAAAAAATTCTTTATTCCTGTGAAAGTACTTTCTAAAAAATTCCGTGGCAAATATTTATACTACCTGAAGCTTTACCACCGCCAAAATCAGCTTAATTTTTATGGGGATTCCAGGCAATACCAGAGTCTAAAGCCTTTTCAAAATTTATTGGACATTTGCTATGCGAAGGACTGGTATACCTACACCAAAAAACCATTTTCAGGTCCTCTGGCAGTTGTAAAGTACTTAGGGAGGTACACACATCGGATAGCAATTTCTAATAATAGGATTGTTTCCATGGATGAAAATACCGTAACAATTGCTGTCAAAGATTACAAAGATGACAGTAAGGGGAAAACCCTGAACCTTACGGGAATTGAATTTATACGACGTTTTTTGATGCATATCCTTCCAAAAGGCTTTGTGAAAATTAGACACTATGGTATACTGGCCAATCGGAACAAAAAGACCAAACTTGCACTGTGCCGAAAACTGACCGGTAGCCCCTCATACAAGCCCAAATTCGAAGGACTAACAGCCATTGAAATTCTATGCTTGCTTATGGGTAGGGATGTAAGCATTTGTCCTGCATGCAAGCAAGGTAAACTTAAACAAGCATCTTCTTTTTATCCGGAAATGTCTCCCTGATGACGATAGAATCGAATACTTGATAGGCACCCCCTTATTGGGGAAAGGGGGAGCTATGCCCAAATTAGACTATTCTTAGAAAGAATTTATACACGAAAACAAAAAACCAGGCAATAGTAATGCGAAAAACATAAAGACAAAAGATTGAATTTCCATAGACAATAAAATTTGCTTCAGCCCCGCGACTTCCTTCTTCTAGGGCAATCAAAAATTTTGCGCGATTAATTATTAAGGCACAATAACCTGTTATTTGCTGGTTATTGTGCCTTTCTACGCGCAAAACTTCCGATTGAACCCTTTAAGAACCGTCCCCCTGTCCAATCCAACCCCTGTCCCACACCCCTGTCCCACACCAATGGCCCGCTCGCCTTCGCCAAGTTGTTCCTCGGTGGCTGCATCAACGGTCGTTACGTCGGCGTTTCCCCCTCCTTGCAAAAAGCGCGCTATTCTTGCTTTTCTATAAATAATCGTTATCGGCTTATCTTTCGAAACAAGTAACCATGGATAGAGTCCCTGCTGCGCATTCTCTGTCTACTGTGAATATTTTGCTTATCATTTGTTACATAAAAAACTAATAAAAAAGAAAAAAGTCACAAACTCAACAGGATTTTTGAAAAATATGTTGAATATACAAATGGTTATTTATTAACACCAATATAATACATTAAGAAGGGAGGCTCAGGAATTTACGACTTGACATCACAGTTATACAACATACATTTTTATCATTTTAGGAGGTAGTTATGTCAAATATTAACGAAGTAAAAATCAACGGGCCAGTTCAGGAGCTGGTTGGCAATCCATCAGCACTGGGCCTCTTGGGGCTAGCAATGGTAACCCTTGTAGCCTCTTCGCAAAAACTTGGGATAACCAGCGGTACCGCTTATATTATTCCCTGGGCTATCTTTTTGGGCGCATCTGCTCAATTTGTAGCTGGACTTTATGATTTCAAGCACAACAATACTTTTGGAGCTACTGCTTTTTGCGGATATGGGTTTTTCTGGTTTGCAGTTGGAATGACCTGGATGATGGGAAATGGTACTATTGGTCTGGCAGAAGGTGCGGTTGTTGATGTGCATCAATTAGGCTTTGCATTTCTGGGGTATTTTATTTTTACCGTCTATATGACTGTAGGTGCGATGGGAACACATAAGGTTCTCTTTACTATATTCTTTTTGATTGACCTGCTTTTCCTGGGTCTGTTCATGAGTACGCTGGGCTGGGGAGGAGAAGCCTGGCATAAACTGGCTGCCTGGTCAGAACTGGGAATATCGATCTTTTCTTTTTATGGTTCTGCTGCCGCCGTACTTAACACCCATTACGGTCAAGTCGTCCTGCCAGTAGGCAAGCCTTTCGGTCCCTGGGTGAAGTAAATCAGCCCATAAAATATTTATCATAATTAATAAAGGCAGGTTTTAACCTGCCTTTTTAATTATGAAACTTAGCCGGGCCAGCACTTAGTGTCAACTCTTCACCCAAATAAACGGGAATTTAACCTGGCCAGGTGCCTGATCCCCTGTTCAATACTTAATCATATTTTGCTTTTGCCAGTAGAGAAAGCCTTTATATAATAGTTATTAATAATACTATGTCCGTATGTATCACAATTATCAAATGCTTCCGATAAACTCCCATACTTTGTCCCATCATAACCCGGATATGCCCATTTCCCGCCTAAATCCAGCCAGCAAGAAGCTATTCCCCGGTTAACCAGATTAAACCGTGGATCAACTACCACTTTGCCCTCTGGCAAAGGCTCTTTTGATGCATAAGCATATAAATGTTGAATATGAGCCTCTACACCAGTAGCCGGGCAATCAAAAAATGCCCCGTGCATACCTTTCTCGAACCATATCCTGGACGGGTCTGCACCTCGCAGATCCTCATCTCCGGTAGCAGGACTACCGGTAGCACCCAGTCCACAATAATTGTTCTGCTCAGCTTTGACCAGGTTTCCAAATTTCCACCACCCGGTCTCCTTGGCTGCCTGACAGAATGCAATATCACCTCTTATTCCATATTCCCGGCCTATATCCAGGTAATAATCCACCAGGTCTGGGGCATCAGGATTGTTCTCCCACAAGATTGCCTTTAAATCTTCCCTGCTGGCCAGTGATTCTCCCATAATACTTATATCTTCTATGTTTTCCGGGAAATCAGCCTTTTCTGGAAACTCAGGCTGAAGATCCACTGCCATCTCCTTACTGGTGATAATTACACTGCGGCTTTGCTCATCCCATGCAACATGCATTCCCAGGCCTTCACTGATAAAACGAACCGGTACCATAGTCCTGCCATCCACAATAAAGGGCTGAACATCAGTTTCAATCTCCTCCCCATCAATATATATCTTGATCAACTGCTCTGCACTTACAGAGGACAAATTTGTAAAGAAGGAAGCGGAAACAGCAAAAAACACTATCAGGACTAAAACCCATAAAAGACTAGAACGGTTCACCAAAAGACACCTCCATTTCATTTTAACAAGATATCAACCATAGAAAATAATTCACCCTGGCGCTGATAAATTCCTTCCTTAATAGAAAAAGAGCAATATTTTTTTACAACTTAAGAGAAATTTTTTCCTTAAGCATAATATTACCCGCATATTTAACATTATTTGTCATTAAAACTTAAAAAAAGTCCTATGTTTTTCCCATAAGAAGACAAGTTTTGCAGGATTTTTGTTGTATCTTATAGATACTCTCTGTTAATATTTGTTGCTTTTTTAGGAAGAACCTGATAAACAGGATCAAAATATGGATTGGGGGATTGCTATTATGTCAGGAAAAATTGGCAAATACCTGCTGCCTTTAATGCTGTTCGTAACCGGCATATTATTGCTGACGGTATTGGACATAAATAATCATTTTTCTAGCGGAGCTTTTTTTTATTCAACCTTATTTATTTTTATATCAATCATGTCTTTTGTCGTTTTGCTTCTTGTCCATCGCCTGCATAAAACGGAAAAGATGTTAGAATATTCCAGGAGGCAATATTGTGATATAATAGAAAATTCCTACAATGTAATATATACCTATGATAAAAATGGTATCTTGACCTTTGTAAGCAAAAGCACAATAAAACAAACCGGTTATGCTCCAGAAGACTTCTTGGACACTTTTTGCCTGGACTGGGTTCATCCGGATGACAGGGAAGAGAAGCAATATATTCTGGATAGTATTTATAAGGGCCCGTTAAGTTGTCGCTGTCGTCTACTGCTTCCTTCCGGGAAAGTAACTAATTTGGGAATTTATAATTCTCCAATATTTGATGAAAACGGTATTTTTCAAGGTGGCACGGGAATAGCAATAAATATTGATAAAGATATGGAGCTTGAAGAAAAATTAATAGCTTCCGAAAAAAAATACCGTTCTTTATACGACACCGCTCAGGTAGGCTTGATTACCTGTTCAATGGCTGATGGCAAAGTAATTATGGCCAATAATAAGTTGGCCGAATTGTTCCACTATGACTCAGCTTCTGAAATGAAAGGACTTCCTTCAGATTGTCTGTGGGCAGATTCGGAAGAAGGGAAAAAGCTCAGCAATCTCTTGAAAATTAAACAGGTAGTAGCTAATTTCCCTGTTCAAGGAATATGCAAGGATAGAACTATTAAACATTTTGAAATGTTCAGCCGCTATAATGCAGAAATAGATTGTATTGAATCCAATCTCATTGATGTAAGTGATAAAATCCTGGCAGAAAAAAAGCTGGAATATCAGGTTCATATCCTGGAGAACATTCAAGAGAGTATTATTGTCTTGAATCTTGGAGGCGAAATAGTTTATTTGAATAACCAGGCCAGGAAGATTTTGTCCATTAATAAAACCAACATTTCTTGCGATGAGCTTCTACTGGATATCCTGAATTTTGACCAGGAAAAAATTTCAGCCATTTATCATCAGATTAAAGAAGGGCAAAGCTGCCAGGAGGAACATACACTGCGTTTGAATGGTGAGGAACGAGTTTTTATGCATCGCATCAACCCTTTTACAGAAAACAAGGAAACTAATAGCATAATTATTATTTCTACTGATATTACTGAACTGGTTAAGAGCCGCCAGGAAGCACAAACAGCCCATATGACCCAAACTCAGTTTTTAGCCAATATGAGTCATGAAATGAGGACTCCTATGATAGGGATTCTTGGAGCAGTTGACCTGCTCCAAGAAAGCAGCCTGAACAATGAGCAATCAGCCAATTTGGAAATTATCAGAAGCTGCGGGGAGCACCTCTTGGGCTGGATAAACCAGATTCTGAATGTCTCCAAAATTGAAGTAGGATTGATCAAACTCAATCCAGAATCCTGCAATCTCAAAGAGCTCTTGAATCATTGCATAAGTATCATTGAAGCTGGGTCAAAAGATAAAGGACTCATTATAAACAAAGATATCGATTTGCAGATAACTGAAGCAGTGTTACTTGATCAGGCAAAATTCACACAGGTAATCTCCAGTATTCTTTTTAATGCGCTTAAATTTACCACTCAAGGTGAAATTAATGTGAAAGCTTACACTGAAAAAGATTTTGCTGAAAAATACTGGCTCCGGGTATCGGTTTCAGATACAGGCATTGGCATACCGGCAACTCAGGTAGACAGAGTATTTGAACCCTTTTCCCAGGTTGATTGTTCGAACTCGCGCGAATATGGCGGGACAGGCCTGGGCCTTTTCTTTTCCAAAAAAGTCATTGACTTAATGAATGGAGAAATAACTCTTGACAGCGTCGAAGACTATGGAACAAATGTCAGTTTCAGAATTCCCCTGGAACTGGCTCCTGAAAGCAATTTATCATTAAATGAACGGCAGATAGAGCCGGATTATTCAGCAAACATGGCACTGGAACTAAATCCAGTCAGGATATTAGTGGTTGAAGATAATCAACTGAACCAGAAAATCGTAACTCAAATGTTGGTAAATTACGATTTCATAGTAACTGCTGTATCAAATGGCCTGGAATGCTTGCGCATACTTCAGGAAAAGGTTTTTGATCTGATATTGATGGATATGCAGATGCCGGTAATGGACGGTTATGAAACCACAGCTTTCCTGTGTAAGGATCCTGATTTCCAGGATATACCTATAATTGCCATGACTGCTCATGCAATGAGTGAAGATCGTGACAAATGCCTGGCCTGTGGTTGTACTTCCTATATAGCCAAACCTTTCAGAGGAGAAGAACTGGCACAGGAGATATTTAAACACATCAATAAAAGAATTGATTCTGTGGATGATGCTGAACAAAGTTCTTCCCGGCTTATTACTGAACTTATTCCCGAATTTTTAGACCTTTTGGAAGAACTGCTTGAACAATTGCAAATTGCCATTGAGACCAAGGACAAACAAGCCATACAGAGTATCAGCCATGATATCAAGGGTACTGCTGGTATGTATGGTTTTATGGAGATATCCAGAATAGCCACCCTTCTTGAACAGGCTGCCCGGGGGAAATCTCAGCATTCTATAAAATCCCTGGCACTTCATCTGTATTCTGCATCCACTAATATCAATAGCCATGTTGGATGATTTTATCTTCGTATCCCCACAACTTAGCCCTATTGACATCTTCCATAACTAAGGGTTATGCTTTACAATATGTTTTTTAACATTCAGGGAGGTAGTAAATGGCCCTTAACATTATTACCGACAGTACCGCGGACTTACCGGCTCATTTTGCAGAAAACAACAGTGTAAAGGTAGTGCCATTAAATATACATATTCGTAATGAAGTCTTCCGGGATGGAATAGATATATCCAATAGTGATTATTACAGTCTCCTGCGAAGAGAAAAGATTTTCCCGCTAACGTCTCAACCTTCGAGCGGTGATTTTTTGAATATATATGAAAATCTGCAGAATAACGATGATGCCCTCGTTCTTTTAATATCTTCTCAATTGTCGGGTACCATACAATCAGCTCAACTTGCTTCAGATATGATGGATAACAAGGATATACGAATCGAAATAATAGATTCTCTATCTACCACCACAGGGCTGGCATTTCAAGTAATAAAGGCCTGCGAATTAAAAAAGGCTGGCAAAAATATTGATGAAATCAAAGCAGAAATTGGAAAAATACGGGATCAATTAAAAATATTCTTTGTAGTAGATGACCTGGAGTATCTCAGCCGCGGGGGCAGAATAAGCCATATAAGCAAATTAATAGGCAGTATCCTGCAGATAAAACCGGTATTATGTATAAATAAGGGGAAAATCGAAGTATTTGAGAAGATTAGGACCAGGAAAAAAGCTGTGGAGAGAATTATATTTGAATTAAATAATTATGAAAATCTACAAAAGCTGGCAGTAATCCATGTAGATGCTCTGGATGAAGCTCTGCTTCTCCATGATAAAATTAAAGAATTTTTCCCAGGCAAAATCCTTATCAATGAAGTAGGACCAGTGATTGGAACTCATACCGGGCCAGGTTCCCTGGGTCTGGTTTTTTACTAGTAAAGTATTTAACTCCCTCTCTCACTGCTGCCAGTCTGGATAATTCCTGTATTTGATACTATTTTGCAAATCTGCCAGGCTCTGTTCATGGTATATAAATGAACCCCCGGCATACCATTAACAATGAGCTCCTCAATCTGGCTGCTGGCATATTCTATGCCTGCCTTCTCCATATCCTGAGGCTTATCTTCATATTTGTCTACTATCTTCAAAAGCCTGGCCGGCATTGAAGCCCCACAAAGATATATAATTCTTCTAATCTGCAGAGAATTCAATACCGGCATAATACCAGGTATTATCAAGCAATTGATACCTGTACTCCTGGCTCTGTCCACAAAATCAAAAAAAACCCGGTTATCGAAAAAGAGTTGACTTATCAGAAAATCTACACCTGTATCCACCTTCTCTTTTAAATAGAACAGATCCTCTTTCAGCCTGCTGCATTCTGGATGGCCTTCAGGATGAGCCGCAGCAGCAATGCCAAATTCGTCTCTTTTTTTTATCTCCTTAATCAACTCACTGGCATAAGGAAATTCTCCCCGGCTATAATCAAAATCCGGATCATCCAGCGGCGGGTCCCCTCTCAATGCCATAATATTGTGAACATCTTCTTCAAGCAATTGATCCATAATAGAGTTTATATCTTTTTTATCATGGCCGACACAGGTCAAATGAGCCTGAGCTTCTATTCCATATTCCCTTTTAATTCTGCTGGCAATTTCTACAGTCCTGGCCCGGCTGCTTCCTCCTGCTCCATAAGTAACAGAAATATACGCCGGCTCAAGCTTTTTTAATTCCTCTATAGTCTGAAAAACCGTTTCCACAGGATAATTCGCCCTTGGAGGAAAAACCTCCAGAGATAAAACCACCTTATTTTTTTTATATAAATCAATTATTTTCATAACCCAATATCCTCCATCTCAGCCTGACACACCCTTAGTTAAAAGTAGACAAAGACTACGTATTTAATTAACCACGGGTTCGCTTCGCTCACACACAGATAAACACGGATTTTTTATTTTGATTTCTTATTTCGCACACGAAGCTCCCCACTATGGTAACGGACTATTGTTGACCAGTAATCATCAAAAAACCAGCGTTAATCATACAAATCTGCGATAATCTGCGTCTATTAAACTACGTCGTATTATCTGTCTTATGTGCACTGGAAGCAGATATTACATATTTTTTATCAGTTCATCGGCGTATTCCGAGCACTTGACCTGAGTGGCGCCGTCCATAAGACGGGCAAAATCGTAAGTTACCACCTTGCTGTCTATAGTCTTGGCAATGGCTGCAATTATCAAATCAGCAGCTTCATGCCACTGTAAATGGCGGAGCATCATCTCTGCAGACAGTATCACCGAAGAAGGATTAACCTTGTCCAGTCCGGCATACTTGGGTGCGGTCCCATGGGTAGCTTCAAAAATGGCATGGCCGGTATCATAATTTATATTGGCTCCAGGGGCAATACCTATTCCGCCCACCTGTGCCGCCAGTGCGTCAGAAATATAATCTCCGTTCAGATTCAAAGTGGCTACTACGTCAAATTCATTGGCACGCGTAAGTATCTGCTGTAAAAAGATGTCCGCTATAGCATCTTTGATAATAACTTTGCCTGCTTCTTCAGCCTCTTTCTGGGCTTTGTCTGCTGCCTCAGTTCCTTTTGCATCTTTGATTCTGTCGTATTGATCCCAGGTAAATACTCTGTCCCCAAATTCCTCATCAGCCAGTTCATAACCCCACTGCTTGAACGCTCCTTCGGTAAACTTCATTATATTCCCCTTGTGCACCAGGGTTACACTTTTACGTCCTTCGTTAATGGCATAATTAATGGCAGCCCTGATCAGGCGTTTGCTGCCTTCTTCGGAAACAGGTTTAATTCCGATACCGGAAGTTTGGGGGAAACGAATTTTTTCCACACCCATCTCCTGCTGGAGAAAATCCAAAATTTTCTTGACTTCTTCAGTACCTTCCTGGTATTCAATGCCTGCATAAATATCTTCGGTATTCTCGCGAAAGATTACCATATCAACATCTTCCGGTTTTTTTACCGGAGAAGGCACCCCATCGAAATAACGCACCGGGCGCAGACAGGTATAGAGGTCAAGATTCTGTCTCAGGGCCACATTCAAAGAGCGAATTCCCCCCCCAATAGGGGTGGTTAATGGTCCTTTGATAGCTATAATATATTCTCGAATAGCCTGCAGGGTTTCCTCTGGAAGCCATTCACCATTCTTATTAAAGGCCTTTTCCCCTGCCAGTACCTCTTGCCAGACAATCGATTTCTGACCATGGTAAGCCTTCTCCACGGCGGCATCAATAACCCGGCTGGCAGCAGCCCAGATATCAGGACCAGTGCCATCCCCTTCGATAAAGGGAATGATCGGATGATCCGGAACCTCAAGTACTCCATTGTTTACCTTAATTTTTTCTCCCTGTAACAAATCCTGAACCTCCTCTATAAACATTAATCAAAGTTAAATGTTCCATATTTTTTAAAATGTTCCACCAGTCCGCCTTCGGATAATATCTTTAACATAACCTCCGGTAATGGAGTAATCTGTATTTCTATACCCTTGGTGCGATTGTACAGGATTCCGGCCTGTAAATTGATTTCCAATTCATCACCTTCATCTATTTGATCGGTGTCACATTCTATCAATGCCAAACCGGTGTTTATACAGTTGCGATAAAATATGCGGGCAAAAGATTTGGCAATAACCGCATCTATGTCAGCATTGATAATAGCCAGTGGAGCCTGTTCCCGCGAAGAGCCACAGCCAAAATTTCTCCCGCCGACAATAAAATCTCCTTTGCTGACCTTGGAATAGAAATCCGGGTCCAGATCTTCCATAACATATTTGGCCAGTTCTTTCATATCCAGTGTCTTGAACTTATGCCGACCGGAAATAATATAATCTGTATTGACATCGTCACCAAACTTATGCACTTTGCCTTTTAAATCCATAATCGTTCTCCCTTCATCAAAGAAAATCCCGGGCATTCCCATTAGAAAAATTCCCTGGGATCAGTGATTTTTCCATATAAGACTGAAGCTGCCACTGTAGCCGGAGAAGCCAGGTAAATAAAGGCAGTGGGATTACCCATTCTCCCTTTAAAATTGCGATTGGCAGTGGAAATAACATTTTCTCCATCAGAAGGAACGCCATTATGGGTTCCCACACATGGCCCACACCCAGGAGTAACCACAGCTGCCCCGGATTCCACAAAAATTTCTATTAATCCTTCCCGCATGGCCTCAATCATCACCTGACGCGATGACGGAGCTACAATCAGCCGGGATTTTTTGCTGATCTTCTTCCCTTTCAGTATAGAAGCTGCAATACGCAAATCTTCCATCCGGCCGTTGGTACAGGTACCAATAACCCCCTGCTGAACAGGAATCCCTTCAACTCCACTTATCGGTGAAACATTATCAACCGTATGGGGTCTGGCTACCTGGGGCTCAAGTTTGGAAACATCATATTCTTTGACCCGGGCATATACGGCATCACTGTCAGCTTTTACGGTCTCAAATTCCCTGTTACTGTGGGCCTTAACCCAGTCGGTAGTTTTAGCATCAGCTTCCATCAAGCCGCACTTGGCACCCATCTCAATAGCCATATTGCTTATAGTAAATCTGGCTTCAACGGAAAGCCTGTCTATAGCCTCACCAACGTATTCTGCAGCCATATAGGTGGCCCCGTCAGCAGTAACATCACCTATCAGATAGAGAATAAGATCTTTGGAAAAAACACCTTTGGGGAGTTCGCCATTGAGCATAAATTTAAAGGTCTCCGGGACCTTGAACCATAACTTCCCGGAAAGCAGTCCTGCGGCCAGATCAGTAGAACCTACTCCTGTAGAAAGGACATTAATAGCCCCATAAGTACAGGTGTGAGAATCAGCACCAATAACCAGATTGCCGGGAAGTACATGTCCCTGTTCCGGGAGAAGTTGATGGCAAACCCCATCACCAATATCATACAAATGGATCTTCTGCAGCTCTGCAAAATCCCTCATCTGCTTGTGCAGAGCAGAAACCCCGGCCAACGGGCTGGGCGCACTGTGGTCTATTACCATGGCTATTTTTCCCGGATCAAAAACCTTCTGACCCTGCATCTGTTCAAAAGCGTTTATTGCCAGACCGGATGTCCCATCCTGTCCCATAACAAAATCGAGATCAGCTACCACTATGTCATTGGCCCTGGCATCCTGACCACTATGCTTTGATAATATTTTTTCTGCTATCGTCTTCCCCAATACCATCAAGTCTCCTTTCGAATGCTATACCCTATGAGTTGTTATTTTCTTTTTGTTTCAAGTATTCATCATAAATATAAATGAGCTCCTTATCAAAAAGAGACCTTTTCAGATTAATGGATAAAGCCCTGACCCTTTCCAGCAGTTCATCCGCTTCCTTATTATTGAGTTCTATACCATATTCCTTATTGAATTTGGAACGCACTGCCGCTGAACCAGAATGCTTTCCCAGTACCATTTGTCTTTCCAGGCCGACTTCTTCAGGAGTAAAAACTTCATAGGTAAGTGGGTTCTTAAGGACGCCATCACCATGAATCCCAGACTCATGAGCAAATATATTGGAGCCCACAATGGGTTTGCTCACTGGCAACAGACGCCCGGAAGCACTGGCAACATACTCAGCTACTTCTTTGAACAACATGGTATCATAAGGTACATTCAGCTTCAAAAGATATTTCAGTACCATAATTACTTCCTGCAAGCAGGCATTTCCAGCCCTCTCCCCAAGGCCGTTGACAGTAACCCCTACATAATTGGCCCCGCCGTATACACCGGCCAGGGCATTGGCCGTAGCCATGCCAAAGTCATTGTGGGTATGCATCTCAATATCCAGACCCACAGCATCTATAAGGGTTTTAACATAACGATAAGTTGTCAGGGGAGTAAGGGTCCCTACCGTATCACAAAAGCGCAGGCGATCGGCACCAGCATGCTTGGCTATCAGGGCAAATTCCGTTAAATAGTCAAGATCGGAACGTGAAGCATCTTCTGCGTTTACCGATACATAAACATCATTGTCTTTGGCAAATTTGACTGCATCCGCCATTCGTCTCAGGACATCCTCGCGGGTAGTCTGTAATTTGTGTTCAATGTGGATATCCGATGTGGAAATAGAAATGGCAACCGCATCCACACCGCATTCCAGGGATTCCTTTATATCAGAAATAACCGCTCGGTTCCAGGCCATAATACTCGCCTTCAAGCCAAGATTGACAATATGCCTGATACACTCTTTCTCAAAACCGCCCATTACCGGAATACCAGCCTCTATCTGATCAATACCAATCTGGTCCAGGTATTTGGCAATTCTCACTTTTTCCGCATTAGCGAATACAACCCCTGCTGTTTGCTCACCATCGCGCAAAGTAGTATCAACTATATATACTTTCGCTCCTTCTTCAAGGAACCAGTCCCTGTTCATACTTTCCACCACTCATATATCCCTCCTCATATACTAATAGCCTTTCTTTCTCTCCCTTGATAAAAGTTCAGCTTAAAGCTCTTTTTGCAATCTCTCCTCTAAAAGGCTGTTCAGCAAAGCAGGATTAGCCTGTCCTTTGGTGGCCTTCATAACCTGGCCTACAAAAAAACCAGCAGCCTTTTTTTTGCCGTTTTTATAATCCTCAACTACTTTAGGATTCTGCACTACTATATCGTTTATCAGTTTCTTTAAGGTTTCTTCATCTGATATCTGCACCAGGCCTTTCTCTTTGATTATTAAATCAGCTTCTTTGCCGCTGGCAAACATTTCTTCAAAAACGGTTTTTGCCATCTTTCCGCTGATGGTCCCCTCATCTATCAATTCCAGCATCCTTGCCAGAGCATTTGGCCTGATTTTGCAATCGCTTATCTCCATATTATTTTGATTCAGGACTTTGTTCAACTCACCCATCATCCAGTTGGATACCACCTTGGCATCGCTGTATAACTTTACACAATCATCAAAAAATGCCAGGTATTCCGGACTTGAAGTTATTATAACTGCATCATAAAGAGGCAAATTAAAATCCCTGATCAACCTTTCCTGTGCCTGGTCAGGCAATTCCGGCAGACTGCCGCGTAGCGTTTCTATCCAGTCCTTCCCTATTTTAAGCGGCGGCAGGTCTGGATCAGGAAAATAGCGATAATCATGCGCTTCTTCCTTGGAACGCATAGATCGGGTTGTTTGCTTCTCTTCATCCCAGGTTCTGGTTTCCTGGACTATTTCCACACCATCCTCTATATCAAATATTTGTCTTTTCGCTTCATATTCAATTGCTTTCTCCAGGGATCTGAATGAATTCAGGTTCTTTATTTCCGCCCTGGTTCCCAGTTCCTTCTGTCCCACAGGTCTAACAGACACATTGGCATCGCATCGCAGAGAGCCTTCCTGCATCCTGCAGTCTGATACCCCTGCAAAAAGCAAAATTGAACGCAATTTTTCCACATAGGTTCTGGCTTCCTGTGCAGTTCTCATATCAGGCTCAGACACTATTTCCAGCAGGGGAACCCCGGAACGATTAAGATCCACCAGTGAGAACGGGCTGCTGGTAATATCCCCCTGGTGCACAAGTTTGCCTGCATCTTCCTCTATATGAGCCCGGGTTATTCCAATGGTTTTTTTCTGTCCGTCGGCATCAATCTCCAGGCAGCCCCTCTTGCATATGGGCAGATCATACTGAGAAATCTGATAAGCCTTGGGTAAATCAGGATAGAAGTAGTTCTTACGATCAAATTTACAATAGTCAGCTATTTCACAATTCAATGCCAGCCCGGCTTTAATTGCCAGTTCAACAACTCTGGCATTTAAAACCGGCAGCATACCAGGAAACCCTGAACAAATCGGGCAAACCTGGGTATTGGGCTCAGCTCCGAAAACAGTGGAGCAGGAGCAAAATATTTTACTCTCTGTTTTGAGTTCGACATGTACTTCCAGACCAATTACTGTTTCATAGCCTTTAGCCATTTTCTTTCACCCCCAACAAGGGTTTTACTGTATGGTGATCGGTGTACTGCTCATAAGCATAAGCCGCTCGAATAATTGCAGCTTCATCAAAAGGCCGGGCAATTATCTGCATACCTACCGGCAAACCAGCAGCAAAGCCACAGGGAACAGACATTCCTGGTAAACCTGCCAGATTAATCGGCACCGTAAGAATATCGTTCATATACAAGGTTAAAGGATTATCGTTTTGTTCACCCAGCTTAAAGGCCGTAGTAGGAGTAGTTGGTGAAACAATAATGTCAAAATCCTTAAATATCTTTTCAAAATCATTGCTTATTAATCTCCTGACCTTTAGAGCCTTAAGGTAATAAGCATCATAATACCCTGAACTGAGTGCATAAGTTCCCAGCATTATTCTTCTTTTTACCTCATCGCCAAAACCAGCCGCTCTGGTATTGGAAAACATCTCCACTACATTTTCCGCCTCCAAATCGCGAATACCATAACGAACCCCGTCAAAACGAGCCAAATTAGCACTGGCTTCCGCCGTAGACACCAGAAAATATGCCGCCAATGCGTATTCGCTGTGAGGGAGGGAAACTTCTTCTACTACTGCACCCATTTCCTCATATTTCAGCAGTGCTTTTTTCACCACTTCCTTTATTTCTTCATCCACACCCTGTTGAAAATATTCTTGGGGATAGGCTATCTTCAAGCCTTTGATATCTGTACTCAAAGACTCTGTATAGTCAGGAAAATCTACATTTACGCTGGTAGAATCCAGAGGATCATGGCCGGCGATAATATTCAAAATTATAGCACAGTCTCTAACATTTTTACTGAGTACCCCCACCTGATCCAGTGAAGATGCAAAAGCTACAACACCCGAGCGGGATACTCTTCCATAGGTAGGTTTCAGCCCCACTATTCCACAGTATGAAGCCGGCTGCCTTATGGAACCCCCGGTATCAGTACCCAGAGCAAAAGGGGCCTCATCGGCTGCCACTGCTGCTGCAGATCCTCCGGATGAGCCTCCGGGAACCCGCTCAAGATCCCATGGATTACGTGTGGGATAAAATGCAGAGTTCTCAGTTGAAGAACCCATGGCAAATTCATCCATATTGAGCTTGCCCAGCAGAATTCCTTTGGCCTCCTTGAGTTTTGCAGCTACGGTGGCGTCATAAGTGGGAACAAAATTCTCCATCATGTGTGATGAACATGTAGTTCTCATGCCTCTGGTACAAATAAGGTCTTTTAAAGCATATGGAATACCTGAAATACCAGTATAGTCCTTTTCCTGATCACATTTACGTGCCTTTTCGATTGCCAGTTCTTCATCCAGGGTAACAAAAGCCTTAACATTATCCTCTACCAGCTTGATGCGTTTCAGTATGGAAAGCACTATCTCTTCTGAAGAACTATCCTGCTTTTTCAATATGTCCTGCAGTTCATGTAGGCTGAGTTGATATAATTCCAAATTGAGTCACCACCTTACATTATTCTGGGCACTTTGTATTGGCCTTCCTGGAGCACCGGTGCATTGGACAATATATCTTCTCTCAACGATCCCGGCTGAATTTTATCATCCCGAAAAACATTATAGATGGGTAAAATATGCTCCAGTGGAAGGACATCATCGGTGGCGAGTTCCTTCAATTTATCTGCATAGTTGAGAATCGAACTCAACTGCTGAGAAAATCTCTCTTTTTCATCATCAGTCAGCTTGAGCCTCGCCAGCAAAGCAATATGTTCAACTTCTTTGATACTCAGGCTCATCGTACTACCTCCTTCCCCTTATCAGAACATTACGTTCAATATTATATCAAAAACTTGCTTGATTCACTAATTATTTTCCCTGTATATTCTTCGTTCTGCAAGTCGTTTAATTCCGGGAAAGTCTTGCTCGCAATAAGCAGTCAGGGCAGCCGCAAAGGGCACCCCTGCAGGTATCCGGGGTGGAATTCCATTAATATTCAGGTAAGAAGCTTAGAAGAAACAGTAGAAAAGGAAGCAATAATATGGCGGGAAGCAGATTGGCTACTCTTATACGGGTGATTCCCAGCAGATTAGTTCCCAGCCCTGCAATCAGAATTCCTCCCAAAGCAGTAATATCGTTGATCACTGGATCAGTCAGCAAAGGCTTTAGCAGATTGGCTAAAAGGCTTATACTGCCCTGGTAGAGCAATACCGGGATTGCTGAAAATATAGCCCCTATTCCCATGCTGGCAGCAAATATCATGGCAAATATTCCATCCAGCATGGATTTTATCAATAAAATCTGATGGTTTCCTGTAAGCCCATCTTCCAGGGCACCCACAATAGCCATAGCTCCTACACAAAACAGGAGACTTGCTGAAACGAAGCCTTTTACAAATTGGCTGTCTCCTCTGCCGGAAAACCTTTCCAGACTCTGTCCCAGCTTCTCCAGGCCGTTTTCCCAATTACGCCATTCACCTATTACCGCACCAAGTGCCAGGCTAATACCGATAGCTGCCAGGTTTTCAGCCTTAAGCGCATAGCCTATTCCAATAATCAAAACCAGAAGACCCAGACCATCCTGAATACTCCTGGAATACCTTTGGGCAATCCCCTTTCTCAACAGCAGTCCAACCGAACCTGCCATTATTATAGCTCCCACGTTTATCAGGGTACCTGTCATATCAAAAAATCACTACCTTAGTTCCGTACTTCTGTCTCTTGCAGGAGCGCCAAAAATTCTCCTTCTGTCAAAATCTTGACTCCCAGTTGCAAAGCCTTTTCGTATTTGCTGCCTGGATTATCTCCGACTACTACATAATCTGTTTTCCCGCCAACACTGCCGCTCACCCTGGCCCCTAATTCTGCCAGCTTTTCGCCGGCTTCGTTTCGAGTCAGGCTTTCCAGGCTGCCGGTAAGAACAAAAGACTTTCCTTCCAGTTCCCCTCTTTTTTCTACATCTATTTCTTCTTCAGCGGTCCTCACACCTGCCCTTTTTAAATTTTCCAGACTTTCGAGGTTTCGCGGCTCTGAAAAGAAACCGGCAATACTTTCAGCCATTTTATCACCAATTTCCGGAATAGATACAAGATCGGCGGCTGTGACTTTACGGAAATCGTCGACATTGTATATTTGCTTCGCAAGTATACGAGCACTCTGAATACCTATATGTCTTATTCCCAGAGCAGTTATCAACCGATAAAGAGGACGGTTTTTGCTGTCTTCAATAGCTCTGATCAAATTTTCCGCAGACTTTTTGCCCATTCTAGGCAAAGCAGCAAGGTCTTCCTCCTTCAGGACATAAAGATCATCAATTTTTTTCACCAGCCCCTTATCCAGCAGTTGTTCAATAAGTGCCGGTCCCAGACCACCGATATCCATTCCTTGGCGGGAAGCAAAAAATATCAGGCTCTCTTTTAAGCGGGCAGGACAATTTATATTTTCACAGCGGAATGCTACTTCACCATCCAGCCTGATCACTCTGCTGCCACAGGAAGGGCAGTATTTCGGGACTTCTATGGCGAGTTCCCGGCCACAACGTTTTTCCGGCAGTGGCCTGATTATTTCCGGAATTATGTCTCCTGCCTTGTGCAGCAGTACGTAGTCCCCTATGCGAATATCCTTTTCTTTTATCAGATCAAAATTGTGCATACTGGCTCTGCTGACTGTTGTTCCAGCAATAAATACCGGTTCCAAAAGAGCCGTTGGAGCAATTATACCAGTTCTGCCAACATTTATTTCTACCCCCAGCAGGCGTGTTTCCTTCTGTTCTGCCGGAAATTTGTAAGCAATGGCCCATCGCGGGCTTTTGGAGGTTTCACCCAATTCCCGGCGCCCAGCAAAAAGGTCCAGTTTTACTACCACACCATCGATTTCATAAGCTAACTCATGCCTTTTTTCCTGGTATTCCTGAGCATAGCGGCAGACATCATCTATATCAGGACAGTAGCGTGCTTCAGAATTCACCGGCAATCCCTGGTCTTTTAAAAAATTCAGGGCTTCTTCCTGCCTTTCAATATTATAAGCTTCTACATAAATGATATCGTAAAAGAAAGCAGCCAGGGCTCTCTTGGCAGTAATTGCAGGATCCATTTGCCTGAGGGAACCTGCAGCAGCATTGCGAGGATTAGCAAAAGGCTTTTCTCCATTTTCTTCTTTTTGCTGGTTAAGACGCAAAAATTCCCTTTTGGGCATAAATATCTCCCCGCGTACTTCCAAACGAGGTATTTTGGTTTTCAAGCTCAAAGGGATATTTTTTACGGTTCTGACATTGGCGGTTACATCTTCTCCCAGCTGTCCATCTCCTCTGGTAGCTGCATTGATCAAAACGCCATCCTCATAAACCAGAGCAATAGAAAGTCCATCTATCTTCAACTCAGCCATATATGAAATCTGTTCTTTCGCTGCCGTTCTGCCTACTTTCCGGTCAAAATCGCGCAGTTCCTGCATAGAAAACGCATTATCCATGCTTAAAAGCGAAAAACGATGCAATACTGTCGCAAAACCTTCCATAGCTTTGCCGCCAACCCGTTGTGTCGGGGAATCCAGGCTAATCAGCTCCGGGTGGCTTTTTTCCAGCTCAGTGAGTTCCTTGAGCAAAGAATCATAGTCCGCATCGCTAATCACAGGGGCATCTAAAACATAGTAATGATAATCATGTTGGCGTATAGCCTTGCGTAATTCGTTTATTCTATCCTGAGGCCCGCTCATTTTGTCTTTTTCACTCCTAATTTCTGCTCCCCAACAGCCTTAGTTTATTTTGTCCAGAGGTGCAATGTCTAAACGCAACATACGAACACCCGCTCTTTCGAAATCGATTACCGCGATCTCATCTTCCTCGTTAAGACTGGTAATATTCCCTACACCAAATTTTTTGTGAATTACTGTATCTCCTTCTCCCAGCTTGCAGCTTACATGCTTTTGTATCTTTGGGGAAACCAATAATTCTTCAGGGATCTCTTTTAAAAAGCGGGAAGGCGGATTATTGCGTTCATAGCCATACAGCAACCTGGCTACTGCATTGGTGAGAAATAGTTTTTCTCTGGCCCTGGTAATACCTACATAACATAATCTTCTTTCTTCCTCAATATCTTCAGGGCTTTCGCTGCGGTAAGACGGGAATATTCCCTCCTCCATACCGGTAATGAATACAATCGGGAATTCCAGCCCCTTGGCTCCGTGACAGGTCATCAGCAATACCGAATCAGAATAGTCCAAATCATCGCTTTCCTGAACCAGCGCAATCCGGGCCAAAAAATCTTCCAGCCCCTCCCCGCCTTCCTGTTCAAATTGTATTGCCAGGGATCTGAGCTCATTCAGGTTTTCTATCCGGGTTTCCGCATCACTCTGGTTATTCTTCTTTAATTCTTCTGTATACGAAGTCATTTCCAATACAGAATCCAGTATTTCCGTTACCGGGCTGCCCGATTTGGACAAATCTGCAAAAAATTTGATCATTCCATAGAAATCCCTCATGTTGGCAGCCATCTTCTTGCTGATACCTTCAATTTCTTCAGGTTCAGCGAGTACATCCAGAACTGGCATATCCTTTTCCAGGGCATGGGTTTCGATTTTTTCCACAGTCTTATCACCTATTCCCCGACGCGGAGTGTTAATAACCCGTTGAAAACTCAGACGATCATTATTGTTGCAGGCCAGTTTCAAATAGGCCACAATATCCTTTATTTCTTTTCTGTCATAGAATTTTCGTGCTCCAACAATCCGATAAGGGATGTATTTTCTCAGCAGAGCCTCTTCCAAAATACGTGACTGGGCATGAGTTCGATAAAAAACTGCACAATCTTTGTATTCCCAACCATCGCGATCAACCAAATCCCCTATTGTATCAGCCACAAACCTGGCCTCTTGAAAACTATCACCAGCACAGAAATGCACCAGTTTGTCTCCTTTTCCCAGAGCACTCCTGAGTTCCTTTTCTTCCCGGTTTTCATTATTCATAATCAAATGATTGGCCGCATCAAGAATATATGCAGTAGAACGGTAATTGGTCTGTAATTTAATTATCCGGGCTTCAGGATAATCGCTTAAAAAGCGTTTGATATTGTAAGGTTCAGCACCTCTCCAGCTGTAAATTGACTGATCCGGGTCTCCCACAATAAAGATATTTTGATGTGCTGCGGCCAGTAAGCTGGCCCACATGTATTGGGCGTAATTGGTATCCTGGTATTCATCTATCATGATATACCTGAACCAGTTTTGATATTTTCCCAAAACATCTGGATGTTCCTTAAATAATTGGATACACAGTATTATCAAATCTTCAAAATCCAGAGCATTAAGTCCCTTGAGCCTGGCATTATAAATGCGAGATACCCGCAAATATTTTTCCTTTTCTGCAGGTGAAAGTGATAAATTTCCAAAATATTTCTCCGCTTCCTGCAGGCTGTTCTTTAACTGTTTAAAAGAATAAAGCAATTCTTCCGGCTTACTCTCATAATCATTTTCTTCCCGCAGTATTTCTTTAACCAGACTTTTGCTTTCAGTATCATCCAGAATAGAGAAATTCCTATTATATCCCAGCTTGTCAATATCCATTCTTAAGATACGATAAGAAGCAGCATGGAAGGTCTGGGTCCAGGCACCTGTATAATTTTCGAAGATCTCTCCAACCCTTTTCCTCATTTCCTGAGCAGCCTTATTGGTAAAGGTAATAGCCAGAATAGAATTGCTGGATACCCCTTGATTGATAAGATTTGCAATTCGGCGCGTTAATACCCCGGTTTTCCCACTGCCAGCACCTGCCAGGACAATACAGGGCCCTTCAAGATGCTGCACCGCTTCCTTTTGTTCTTCATTAAGGTTTTCCATTAAGTTCAACATATATAATACCCACCTTCAAGTAATAAATGCTTAATATCTATATTAATAATACCACAAAAGAAGGCGGGTTTTGTCAGAGTACTCTTCCTGAGCCTTTTAAAAATCCAGCTGTTCAACCTGCTAATTCCTAAAATATTTAGGATAAATATCCTAATAGTGCCCGTCATTTGTAACAATTGTTCTAAAAAAATTATTTGTATTCCAAATCAGCAAACTATTATTATATACTCATAATAATATAATTTTTGGATTATGAATTTTTTACATGCACCCTGTGTATAATGCAACGAAGCTTACTCTTCTTATTGAATGAAATAAAGCCCACTTGCTGACTGTGCAAAATAATACGGTAGTTATCGCTAAGGAAAGCTGTGCAGGAATGACTAATGATGGAGATTTCATTTTAAAACTCTGGTCTTTCATCAGCAGAATTAGTCGGACACAGGGGATATTATTCATATTACTGCTCATATCCGGGGAGTTGAATTTGCTAAATGAAAGTGGAAAGCTTGAATCTACACGGACTCAGTCTTGAAGAAGCCCTGCAAAAAAGCCAGCAAAATCTGGAATGGTGTATTAAGCACGGGGTAGATGTTCTCGACCTTAATCACGGAAAAGGTCATCATAGCAAGCGTAATTTTTCTGTTTTAAAACAGGAAATACGCAAAATGTTGAAGGATAATAAGTATATTAAAGAATCGGGCTACAAAATAATATACGGGGAATCAGATATTCCGATAGCCCTCGAGTTTGATGAAGGCCATACTTTAATTGTCATCCGAGGAAAAGAAAGTGAATATATAGGCGGTAAAAAGCAACAGGATAAAAAACAGGAAATCTTTTCTAACACCGGGCGGCAGCAGAGAAAGGTCCAGAAAAACCTCAAAGCTCAGAAGCGTAAAGGCGGCAGGAGATAAAATGCTACGTGTTTCTACATTGGAGTATGTGATAACTCACTTCTTAACGTACAGGGGCTTGATAATACCGCCAAGCCCCTGTGTAATCAAAATTTATTCTTTTACCGGTTTACTGATTTGCATCCAATAAGGCTCCTTCGCCAGACTCAATTTTTTGCAAATAATTATATATCACCACTGCAGCTTCGGCTCTGCTTAAATAAGCCTCTCCCCGAAAACTGCCGTCCGGATAACCCGAAAGCCAACCCTCTGCTACGGCATACTTAACTGATTGCCAAGCCCAGGAAGGGATTTGCTTCTCATCACTGAAAGAGAATTCACCAGTCATATCTGGTTTTTTGCCTGGACCGGCTGCTCTGTCCAGCAGACAAGCCAGTTCATTACGGCTTATGGGCATATTCGGCTGTATAGTCCCATCTTCATATCCACTTATCCATCCATGAGCAACAGCAAGTATCACTGAATCGAAAAACCAGTCAGTATCTTTTACATCTTTAAAATCCGTAATGGGTTCTCTGTTCTCCAATTCATTTATTCTCACCAGTAAAGCCAGCATCTCTGCCCGGCTAATAGAACGGTGCGGTTCATAACACTGGCCGCTTCCTTTTATTATTCCCCGGCCAGCCAGTAATTCAATGGCATCCCTGGCCCAGGCTATATCATCACCCACATCATCAAAGCTAATCCGCTTTCCACTCTGTTCACTGCCAGGCACTGTTTCTTCCGGCGGTTTTTTCAGCTCCGGCTGCTTTATTGACAAATCATCTATGTTTGACTCTTGCGTATAATCCAGTGAATAATACCAGTAAACATAATCTCCGTCTTCTACTTTCTCTGCATTTGCCGGTCCCCCAATTTCACCGTTTATCTTATACACCCAACCGCTATTGGGAAAACCTTCTTTTTTGTGTGCCAGACCATCAATGCTCTGAACATAGGAACCTCCATAAGTGATACTATAGTCTATCCCATATTGGTCCAGGACCTCGGTAAGGGCTTTCATTACTGTACAGCTCCCCGTCCAGATCCAATTACTATCAGGCAGTATCCAGCCCTTTTCCGTATCACCCTTAACAGATATGCTGGCACTATATACTTCCGGGCTTTTATCTTCATCGTTGTCATGGTCTCCGCCTGAAATCACCTCGATGCCAATTCCTGGTATTTCCAGATTTTCACCGTTTACAGAAACAGTGGCATAATATTCACCACTATTAAGGGAAAACATGAATTGAAAATCACCATTTTCATTTGCACAAAGCTGATGTATATAGGATATCTTGCCATCTTCCCTTTCCACACACAGACTGACCCTTTCCCCCGGGTCAGTCTGTCCTGCTATTGTCACCTGATCAGCATTAATAGCAGCAGGAGTAGTCACTGTCTCACCCAGAGCCATTCCCGGAAGTGAAGCTATCAAAAAGCTCAACAGAATAAAGAAAACTAATCTTTTCTTAAGCAAATTCTCCCCCTCCTAATTAACCGGTATAGACACAGGACTCAACAAAGGGTTCTTATTTCCCCAATTATCCCAGGTGTAAATCCGCACTTCATATTCCCCACTTGATGGGATAGTAAAGCCACAGCCCAAAACTGCGGTTTCACCGATTTGCAATTGCCTGCTAAGGTAAGTGTAATTTATCATACTTTCATTTTCAGTATTAAACAGTGCCGCAATAAGCAGGACATCTTTCAAAGTATCACCCATATTGCCCAGAGATAATACCATAGCAGCATCACTATCCAGGCTGAAACTATCAGAGGCTTCAACAGCCAATGACAAATCATTCAAGTTATCTAATTCATTAAGGTATTTAGACTTTTCATTAAGTGAATCTCCCAGTGCCAGCAACGCATTTCCAGTAGTCATGGCATTGGCTTCATCAGGTGCCCAGGAAGCGAAAAAAGCACCATTGGGCAATTGATACTCCATTAAGGCATCAAGCATATTACCCTGCCAGCCTTCTCCAGCCGGATTCTGTGGATCTTCCCCCAGAGCTACCATAGCCTCAATTACCGCCGCAGTAGAATCCGGACTCGCAGTTCCCCAGGAAGTAAATATTCCAGACTCAGCCTGTTGTCCCTTTAAATAAGAGAGGGCATTGTCAATCACTGCGATATGGGCTTCCTTATCAGGAGCCAGGGCTACCAAGGCATGGGCTGTAGAATCCACGTCCACTCCCCAACCGCTCTCATCGAAACCACCGCTGACGTCCTGCTGTCCGATAATATAAGACCGTGCTGCTTCGGCATTATAGCTGACATCGTAATTATTGGCTTCTGCAAAAGTCAGGGCAATTACCGCCCAGATGGTCTGATTTAAACTGCTGTTTTCCTCAGTATTGAAATGTCCTTCGATTGACTGCATAGATTGTAATTGCTGAATATAAGCGTTTCCTGAAGCAGATTCATCCCCGGCAGCTATAGTTCCCATAATACTACGAGCATAATCAGATGCCGAAGATAGTTCCCCAACTGAATATTTGTCAGCAGGAGCCACTCCTGTACATCTCAGACCCAGTGCTTCCCAGTCATTATAGGCTCCCTGAGCAGAATAATAAGCCTGTAATTCTTCAATAGAAGAACTAATACTATCAGACGTAGCAGCTTCAGCCTGTGGCAGGAGGAAACCTGCAAAAAGAACCTGCAGAGAAAAAAAGCATAATATAGATACAGACCACTTGGATATAAATCTTTTCATCATTCACACTCCTTAAATTATAAAGCTTAGATAAGAAAAAACCTGGACTGCTAGTAGTCCAGGTTTAATAAAAACGGTTTTTTAAGCACCATCCGTTAATTATTCCTCCCTTCTTATCCCCAGAAGTCAGTATTATACTTCTGCTGGCAGGTCTCCTGGCTCAAGTTCATCCTATTCTCTGCACCTTCCCATCCGGCACTCAAATTCTATTTCACCTGTTTTATAAAATCTATAAATTGTATAAATTTTCATATATTCAGGTTAAACAGCATTTGAGTGCCGGACAGTGGTATATTACAGATTTCGTCCCTAATACAGTAAGGGGAACTGCAGCGGATTCTCACCGCTTTCCCTATTAAAGCAGCACCTCAATTATGGGGAACTGCTACCAGCAAAAGATATTCACTTGTCTCACGCCTCACGCCTCACGCCTCACGCCTCACGCCTCACGCCTCACGCCTCACGCCTCACGCCTCACGCCTCACAGAAATTATAACATAACTGCCCAGCTTATTAAGGCCTTTTCCAAAAATAGCAGTTTATCCTGGAGGAAATTTGTTTTACAATTAGATAAATATGTTTTCTTTTGTCTGCTCTGGCAAAATAATAGGATTTTATATATTAATCTGACAGATGTTTTCTTTTCCGGGCGGCAATGTATCGTATATTCTTTAATTGGTTTCCTCTGAAAAAATCCAAATTTTAATCGACGTAAAATTAGTCCAGAGAATAACCCCCTATAAACAAGCATTTATCTTTACTATTATATGGTTATTAGTAACGAATACCTTTTCAGGGGGAACTAATTGGAGTTTTTTAAGCTCAAAATTATAAGAAAAATTTATTTATTAGTTATATCTATAAGGAAAATAAGTAGAGGGAGGGCCATTTTTAATGGGTGAACAAAAGGAAGGAGCTCAGGTTATCGTAGTCACCTCCGGTAAAGGCGGGGTAGGGAAAACTACAACCGTTGCCAATGTCAGCACATCGCTGGCCAAAATGGGTTATAAGATAGCAGTTATGGACCTGGATATAGGCTTAAAAAAACTGGATTTGATACTGGGTCTGGAAAACCGTGTTATCTATGACATAGTCCAGCTAATCGAGGGAGAATGTACTCTCAAGCAGGCTCTGGTAAAGGACAAGCGTTTTCCGGAACTCTCTATGTTGCCTGCTGCTCAGACCAGAAACAAAGACGAAATTCAGCCTGAACAGGTAAAAGAAATCTGTGAGCAGATGCGAGCAGATTTTGACTATATCTTTATTGATTGTCCGGCAGGAATCGAACAGGGCTTCAGAAATGCTATTATAGCAGCTGATAAAGCCATTGTAGTTACCAATCCGGAGATTTCAGCAGTAAGAGATGCCGACCGGATTATAGGCATGCTCGAATCTGCAGGATTTACAGATATTATGCTGGTTGTAAATCGAATACAAAGTGAAATGGTTAAAAAGGGAGATATGCTGAGTATTGAAGATTTAATGGAGCACTTGTGTATTGAGCTTCTGGGAGTAGTCCCGGAAGATAAACGGGTTCTCATTTCGACTAATAAAGGCGAACCTATTATTCTAAATGAACATTCCATAGCCGCAACTGCCTTCAATAATATTGCTGCTCGTTTAACCGGAAAAGAGATTGAATTTCCGACTTTTGAAGAAAACAGCTTTTGGAACAAAATACGGAACCTGGGACGAAACCTTTTCCCTAACAAATAAAGGGGGTTTAAACAAGTGTTGAATTTATTAAAGAGGCTTTTTGCCGGTGATAATAATAGCAGTAGAAAACAGGCCAACGATCGTTTACGCCTGGTATTGACTCATGACCGGACTGCTACCTCGGCACAATTAATGGAGACTTTAAAAGAAGAAATCATTGAGGTAATATCCAGGCATGTTGAAATAGAAGGCAATCCCGAAGTGACCTTTATTAATGAAGGAAGACGTTCGGCACTGGATATTAACATTCCTTTAAAAGGCAGGTAATTTTTGGAAATGATTAAGATCAAAGGAATTAATAATAACCTGGTTGTCGTCTTTGGAGAAGGGTCTTTTGATGATTACTACGCTTTCCTTCAGGAGCGTTTTAATAGTAATAAGCAATTGTTTGGTGGTTCTCGGGTGGTTTTTAAAGGAGAAGGTTTGCAATTATTGAACCAGCAAGAATTATCACAACTGCAAAGACTCTGTCTGGATAACGGCATGATTTTGAATAACAGCGAAATACTGCTTAATAAAAAAGCTCCCGAAAAGAATCAGGAGCGAGATACAGTGATATACAGAAATGTAAGGAGTGGCCAGAAAATTATTTCTGAAGGTTCTGTCCTGGTCTGGGGGGATGTTCACGAAAGTGCAGAAATCATTGCTGCCCAGGATATTATAGTATTGGGCAAGCTCCAGGGTATTGCCCATGCGGGTTACAGAGGCAATCTGGACAGTGTAGTATTCGCTCTGGAGCTAAGTCCCAGCCAAATAAGAATAGCCAATAAAATCTCACGTTCCGCCGATGAACCTGTGCAGGCTACTGGACCGGAAATCGCCTTTTGGGAAGACGATAATATTTGTATTAAGGAATACCGCTCCCGGAATAATACAGGCCGCTAGTTTTTATGCATTAAGCAACCTTGTGCCTTGCACCAGCAAGGCATTTTTTGTTTTCTCAAATTATAAAGCAGTTACGCATAAAAATGAACCTATATTCCTAGCCGAACCCTAACACAAGTGCGGTCTGATTAAGCAGGAAACATACTATACAGGCAACACTCAATGGTATCAGCACTGCAAGAAGAGTCCATTTGTGGCTTTTGGTTTCCTTGTAAATAGTCAGGATAGTGGTCCCGCAAGGATAGTGCAATAACGAAAACAACATTACCGATAAAGCTGTTAAAGGCGTCCAGCCATGCTGAACCACCAGCAGCTCTTTTAATGCCTGCAAGCTATCCATTTCCAGCATGCTCCCTGTACAGAGATAGCCCATTATAATCAGGGGCAGAACAATTTCATTGGCAGGCAGGCCCAGAATAAAAGCCATTAAGATTATTCCATCCAATCCCAGCAAGGCAGCGAAAGGATCGAGAAAACCAGCGGTATGTGTCAGTATACTGGCATTCCCGATATATATATTGGCCATTATCCAGGCTATTCCTCCTGCAGGGGCAGCTACTATTATGGCCCTTTTCAATACAAATAAAGTCCGGTCCAATATGGAGCGGACAATTATCTGCCCCACCCTGGGCTTACGATAGGGAGGAAGTTCCAGGGCAAAAGACGATGGAATACCTTTTAAAATTGTTCTGGAAAGTAGATAGGATATCGTAAATGTGGTAAATATTCCGATTAGTATTATTCCAAGAACAGCCGCAGATGCCAGCAAATTACTGTATGTCCCTGATACGGCACCCGCTGTAAAAATTGCGGCCAGAGCAATAAGTGTTGGAAAACGTCCGTTACAGGGTACGAAGTTATTGGTCAAAATAGCAATTACCCTTTCCCGGGGAGAGTCAATAATTCGACAGGATATTACCCCGGCAGCATTACAGCCAAAACCCATACACATGCTAAGTGCCTGTTTACCATGACATCCGGCCTGGCGAAAAAAATTATCCAGGTTAAAAGCAACCCGGGGCAGATATCCCAAATCCTCCAGGAGGGTAAACAAGGGGAAAAATATCGCCATAGGGGGAAGCATTACGGAAATAACCCAGGCCAGAGAACGGTAGACTCCCAGAACCAGAAAACCGTGCAACCACCCAGGAGACCCAGCCCAGATAAAGAATTCTGTCAGTCTATCCTGTCCCCAGAAAAGCCCCTGAGCCAGCAGTTGAGAAGGATAATTGGCACCGGTGATCGTCAGCCACAGTACCACTCCCAGGAGGAGCAGCATTATTGGATAACCCAGCCATCTGGAGGTCAAAACATCATCCACTCTGCGATCCCAGTCAATTTTGCCTTTTTCCTGGGATACTACTCTGTCAGCTATTGATTCCGCTTCCCGGTATATACTACTTACTATTTTATCGCTGATTTTATTTATTCTAAGGGAATCCTCTGTAAAGTGTTCAGCATTACTTGGAATAACTTCTTTTAGTGCATTCATATTAATATTTCGCCCTCCAAATGAAGATAGGAGCGGATAGCCTCCAGTAATTTGCTGTCACCATCTATTATTCTTAAGGCCAGCCAGCGAAAATTTATTAAACTTCGAGGAATAATGGGATTTATATGGGATTCAATATCCTCTACAAGCCTTTCCACTTCATCATCATATTCTATTCGCCGGGGACTGCATTCAAGTTTTCCTTCTACCAGAGCAGCTATGGTTTTTTTTAAGTCTTCTATACCATAGTTGTTCAGAGCAACAGTAGGAACCACCGGCACTCCCAATTCTTTCGACAGGCTGAGGATATCCACACTTATTCCCTTTCTTTTCGCTTCATCTATAAGATTTAAACACAGCACTACCCTGGGGGTAATTTCCATTACCTGTAATGCCAGATTAAGATTTCTTTCCAGGCAAGCAGCATCAGCAACCACTATAGTACAATCAGGGCGCGCAAAGCATATAAAATCGCGGGCCACCTCTTCATCTGGAGAACTCGGCAACAGCGAATAGCTCCCTGGTAAGTCAACCAGCTTATAATGCCTATTGTTAAATCTATAAAAACCCTGGGTCTGTAACACCGTTTTACCCGGCCAGTTGCCAGTATACTGCCTCATCCCGGTTAAGGTATTGAATATGGTGCTCTTTCCAGTATTGGGGTTTCCCACCAGGGCAATCACCCTTTCTCCAGGCAAAACTTCTATATTGAATCCCTTTTCCAGGAGGCTTGATTTATCCAGCAGCCATTCACCTCCCTGCGTTACTAAATTCCTGCCTTGATACTGACAAAGGCGGGACTATAAAGATTATTAAAGCATTTTTACAAAAAGCATATCCGATTCCTCCCTGCGCAGGGCTATTAGCGTCCCTTTGATAAGATAGGCTGTAGGATTACCTGTAGGACTGCACCTCACATTTTCCACCCTGCTTCCGGGAATAAAGCCCAGGTCAAGAAGCCTCCGTCTTTGCATCCCTCCACCCGCAACAGACGTGATAACCCCACTCTTTCCCACTGCCAGCTCTGTCAACTTCATGCTTAACAATCCTCCTGTCTGTACAGAGTAGTTACTAATACTCTATAATAAGCAGAAACACAGCCACTTGTTCCATCCAATTTTTAAAACATTAAAATACTCCCTTTGTCACATTTGACAGAGAAAGCGCAACAAGAAAATTTTTGACACGGGTTCTTTTCGACTACTTGAGTTATAAATTATTACGGCAAAATCTTCATGAGCAGGGGACGCGTCTTGCCTTGCTTTTTCACGCAGCAATTGTTTTATTTTCTGCTGTTTTTAAATAAAGGACATTTTCTTTTTTTCTGCAGCAAGTCAAGAAACTTCCCCATAGTCTGGTACGGCCGATAACGATTACTTATAGAAAAACAAGTATAGCGCGCTTTTTGTAAGGATTTTGAAAACGCCGACGTAACGACCGTTGATGCAGCTACCGAGGAACAACTTGGCGAAGGCGAGCGCCATGAATGGCGCGAGAGCGATATTGACCATGGAAGGGAATTAGCGCTGTACCCCCGGACACGCGAGACAAGCATTAGTGTTCCCGGTAGCGGAGTCTGGTCTTCAGGCGGCTTTTTCGAAAGCCTTACAAAAAGCCACACTAGCCCGGTAAAAGAGAACCACTGCTGCGCTTTCTCTGTCTACTGCGTACTGCGAATGTATAAATCCTTCGCCGATCACGCAAATTAATTAAAAACATATGAGGTGATTTGATTGCAGTTGGAAAAAGGTGAGAAGAGTATTCTGGCATACTTTCCTTATAGTAAGCAGGCTCAGAATGCTGCTGAAGAAATGTGCAGGGCTGGGCTGGTTCCTGACTCCGGTTCGGTGCAGGTAGATAGAATATCGCGCTACGGTGTAAACAATGACAGTGAATACAACAGCCCTATTAATAATGCTACTACCTTGAGCGGCCCGACCATATATTCCAGCAGTGCCAGCAGAGCCGCCGAGAGCAGTCCTTCGGGTATAGAAGGAGGATCTGACCCATTGCTGGCAGCCAGCGATTCTGCCAGTGGGCTGGGCAATCCTGACGCTGATACGGCAGGAGGCAGCGCCTTTGTGCTTACCCTGGTAACTTCCGAGGGAAATATAGCCAGAGCTGTAGAAATAGTCAAATCAAACGGCGGACGGGTATAATCATAATGGGTTTTTTTGTCATGTTTTAAAAGACATGGCAAAATAACCTGTCCTTCTCTCTGAAAACAGTCCCTTATTATTCCTGGTAACGATATTTAAAAAAATACTGTCCAAAGAATTTGTCATAAGCAGAAAAAAACTCATCGTCTGAATCATCTTCTTCAATCTTGTTTTTATAGACAAATAGTTTGGCATCCAGATTATCCATCATATACAGAACAAATGCCTCCGGGAAAAGAGGTATCACCGGAGAACCGTACTCCAGGTTCCCATGATGGCTTAATATCATATGTTTTAACATCCACTCCAGTTTTTCAGGGAAAGCAATGTTATCCTTTCGCATTTGCTTTATATAAGTACTGAGTAATTCGCTCCCCAGTACAATGTGTCCCATTAAGCGACCTTCCACTGAATAACTGGGGACCACTTCAAGCTCAATTTCCATTATCTTGCCTAAATCATGTAAAATGGCTCCAGCCAGCAGAAGATCCTTGTTTAAAAATGGATATGAATCTGCAGCTCTGCTGCATAACTCAGCCACCGAAAGGGTATGCTCCAGCAAGCCGCCGAGATAATTATGGTGAATGCTTTTGGCTGCAGGAGATTTGAAAAACTTTTCCCGTATTTCCGAAGAAAAAATTCTGTGCAGAACTTCTTTCAAATGAGTATTTACAATAGCATCCAGTAATGTATCAAATTTATCTATCAGCGTGTGGATATCAATATCTGGAGTCTTCAGGTATTCTGATGGATCTTCCTCCAATATCTTGATTCTTTTGGCATTCAACTGCAGCCGCTTATTGTAGGTTCGGATTTCCCCCAATAAACCTATCACGCAAGCAGCTTTCATCTCGCCGGTAACTGAGCAATTATCCCAGACTATGGCATCAATCTCCCCTGATGAATCTCCCAGTTTCAAATCTATTATTATTCGGTCATCCCTGGTTTTTCTTTCTCTTTTTTCTATGATCAGATACTTTCCCCATACCTGTTTGCCTGCCGGTAGATGCTTGAGTTCCTTTACCGTAAAAGGCCCTTTCTTATCCAATTCTTCCTCTCACTCCTTTAATACCTTGTCAGCTAAACCTGCTGCCCACATTTTACCTGTCTAACGGATGGGATGGGTATATGAACCCAGCTTGAGTTGAGGCATTTCCTGCTTTAATAAAGCAAGGAACTTGTTTATCCCTATTCCCCCCATTTCACTCTCAAAACTCTGCCATAACAGCTCTGGATCAATATTCAGGTTGCGCAATTGTATCATATCTATATCATTTCTTTTAACAAAATCCAACAAATGTTCTATCTCTTCTTCACGATCGGAAAAACCAGGAAAAACCAGGAGATTAATGGCTACATATTTCCCTTTTTCCTTGGCATAGCGAATGGAACTTTCCACATCTTTAAAACAATAAGTATTGGGGCGGTGATATTTATTATAATTTTCTTCCTTACAGGAAAAAATCGTAACCCTCATGGAATCAAGACCGGCATCGCAGATTGCTTTGATCCCTTCGCTATAACCTGCATTGGTATTAATATTTATGGTACCCTGCTCAGTCCTGTCACGAATAATTTGAATAGCTCTGGACAAGTTTCGGGCATTAAGAGATGGTTCTCCTTCACACCCCTGACCAAAACTGATAATGGCATCCTGAGCCCTCTCTAAATGCTCTGTTCCCAATTGACATATCTCTTCTACAGTGGGATTAAAGTCTATTCGATTTTGGGGAGAATCGACTCCACCATGGCTTTCGGAAATACAAGCAATACAATTGGCATTACAAGCCCTGCTTGTGGGAATCCCCCCTTCCCATCTCTGGTAAAAGATATTTTGTGCCGTAAAACAACCATATTCCAGTGAACAGCGGGCCAGCTGCCTGGCAATCCGGTTCTCTGGCATTTTTTTCAGTATTGCATGTATTTTGCTTTCCAGGCCTTCAGTATTGTAATTCACCGGATGCCACTTGCGGTGTTCGTCGCTTTGCACTGCAGCAACATATATCTTATCATTTTTCAATCCCACAGCTGTATAACCCATCAGAGGCAAAACCGCCTCCCTGCTGCTGCTTACACAGGCAGGCAATAGCGTGCGGGTAAAACCCTGGGGCAAGAGCGCAGCAACGGCATATACTTTCCTTTGGGGGGCCATCGGATCCAATTCAAAATAGCTGAGGTTCTCATCCCTGTCCAAACCAACCGGTATATGATCAGGGATACTGACCAGAGATGAGCCTTTAGGCAGGGGGATCATTTCCTCTTTTTCCGGGCCCACCCAATCCAGGCCTGTACGTCCCAGCATACTCAAAGCAGGATGTTCCAGGACTTCGCCCCGTTCATTGGCATATAAAGTTAGATACATATTAAACCTCTTTCCTGCAAAAATATTAAAGCCATTGGCTGAAACACTAGATGTCTGATTATTAAGCAGTCCCTACAAGGACAGAAGCATACATAAAATAATACATGAGAAGCGCAAGCTTCTCTACCCTAATTAAAAATCCACAATTTAAAATTAAGGATTAATCATATTAATAGACTATCCTAAATCAGAACATAAAAAAAGCCTCCCTTGAGCAGGATTGAAAAAACTGTTTTTCACGACGCAAGAAAGGCTTTTTCTTTATTTTACTGTCTCAAATACTTCAACGGGTCATAAGTATCACTATCTTCTCTAACCTCAAAATGAAGGTGAGGTCCTGTAGTTCGACCACTGATTCCA
The DNA here is from genome assembly GCA_018432955.1 of Syntrophomonadaceae bacterium. Classification (GTDB taxonomy): domain Bacteria; phylum Bacillota; class Syntrophomonadia; order Syntrophomonadales; family Syntrophomonadaceae; genus SV3-B162. The sequence goes on along the minus strand of JAHDSE010000086.1, from coordinate 8,151 downwards.
CATGTAGCAATTTTCTGTCCTTTTCTGACTTCCTGCCCTTTTTTAACATATATATTTTGCAGGTGGGCATATAAGGTCTGTTGCTTATTGGCATGGTCTATTATCACCGTGCGTCCATATACTGATTTATAGTCTGCAAATGATACTATACCATCATCAGCTGCCTTGATTGAATCGCCAATATCACCGGCAATATCCAAACCATGGTGAAAACCTGATTTTCTCCATCCATAATTCGATGTTATCACACCTATAATGGGCCAGGCTAAAACAGCTCCGCTAAATGAAATACCTCGGGAAGGCTTCACTTCACCCGCAATATCCTGGCGTACGCTGGAAGGGATAGTTAATTTATCCCCAATTTTCAGCCTCCTGGGGTTCTTATCGGGATTCATCTTCTGCAGTTGCCCTACACTGATATCATATCTGCTGGCAATATCCCACATAGTCTCCCCCCTGCTGATTACATGAATACTGGAGCTCCTGTAAGGCAATTCCAGAGTTTGGCCGATGCTTAAATTACTATTATCATCCAGTTTATTTATCATGGTGATGGTTTTGAGATCTACGTTGAACCTTCGGGCTATATCCCAGAGAGTATCCCCTTTGGCAACCTGATATAATTTTACCTGGCTGTCTGTCAGCAGGCTTTGCCTCTGGCAACAGGGTACAAAATCCCCCTTGGTTAAAACCGCCAAACCCGTTTCTGCGCTTACCCCCAGGATTAAGCAACATAATACCAGTAAGGCTGCCCATTTCTTTAACACTATATTTTCACCTCGCTTGTACAGGCAGAAAAAAAATAAGGGGCTTATGACCCTTATTTTTCACATTATTTATGGTATTTATTCAATTTCTGAGATATTTTCTATGCTTTTCTCTGAGCTTCCATTTGTATTTTACAAAAGAAATATATATCATCTATATTTTAATTTATATTATAAGCTTAATATGCTCTTCTGTTATTGTTTCCAAAAACAACAGGGGCTGCTCTTAAAAGATCCTGATTGGATTTGGTCTTTTTCATAGTATCAATCATCATCTGCATGGTTTCGACTTGATTGTGGTCACTGAAGGTTCGGCGAAGATTCCAGATCAGGCCCATTTCTTCTTCAGTCAAAAGCAGCTCTTCTCTCCTGGTGCTGGAGCGTTTGAGATCAATCGCCGGGAATACCCTTTTTTCTGCAAGTTTTCGGTCTAATACCAGATCCATATTTCCACGGCCTTTAAATTCTTCAAATATCACTTCATCCATCCGGGAACCTGTTTCTACCAGGGCAGTAGCTATTATTGTCATACTGCCCCCCTCTTCAATATTACGAGCAGCACCAAAGAATCTCTTAGGTTTATCCAGAGAAGCTGGATCTATACCGCCGGACAGTGTACGACCGCTGGGGGGCACCACGAGATTATGAGCCCGTGCCAGTCGTGTAATACTGTCCATCAATATCACTACATCTTTTTTGTGCTCCACCAGCCGCTTGGCTCTCTCCAGAACCATATCGGCAACTTTTACATGGTTTTCCGGCGGTTCGTCGAAGGTTGAGGCTACTACTTCAGCTTTTGTAGAACGCTGCATATCGGTAACCTCTTCCGGCCTCTCATCAACCAGAAGAATAATCAGTTCTATTTCAGGGTGATTATTGCTTATTCCCTGGGCAATTTTTTGTAAAAGAATCGTCTTCCCTGCCTTCGGAGGCGAAACAATAAGCCCTCTCTGCCCTTTGCCAATAGGCGAAACCAAATCAATGATACGAGTGGACAATTCCTGTGATTGAGTTTCCAGTTTCAATCTTTCCCGGGGATATAGAGGAGTAAGAGCATCAAAATGAATCCTTTTTACTGAATCTTCGGGAGGAAAGCCATTAACATCCTCCACTTTTAACAGCGCAAAAAATCTTTCACTATCTTTGGGTGATCTTACCTGTCCCCCAACACGATCTCCTGTACGGAGTTCAAACTTTCTAATCTGGGACGGAGATACGTAGATGTCTTCCTGGCTGGGCAAGTAGGCAAAGGGTCTTAAAAAGCCATATCCATCCGGCATTATTTCCAAAACACCCTGTGCCTGAAGCAACTGATCTGAATGAGTTACCGCTTTGGTTATTTCAAAAACCAGTTCTTTTTTCCGTAGTTTAGAATAACCGGTCAGGTTAACATTTCGGGCAATTTGATAGAGTTCCAACATGGTTTTATTTTCCAGTTCTGAGATATTCAATTATTATCCTCCTAAAACATTGGACACACCGCTATCCCTGGCGAGAACCAGGCTTTGTCTATCCAAATCAAAATAAAAAAGCTTCACTATGGAGTGTATGAATCTAAATGCGGGGTCTCGATTGACAATACTATCCACGATAGGCTCCCTGGTGAGGAAAAAACTGTACATGAGTACGCAGATTTCCTATAGATATTATACCATTATCCAGGCAGAATTAATCAACTGCATTAATCAAAAATTGTTCAACTTTATTCGCTGATCCTTGAAAAGGGGCTTTTTGTCCAGATTATGATCAGCTTCTATATGCCGGATGGTGCCTGATGTACTTCGCATAACCAGGGTTTGGGTCACTGCACGACGTTTAAAATACCTGACCCCTTTTAACAAAAAGGAATCCGTAATACCCGTTGCGACAAAAATAACATCATCAGATTGGGCCAATTCATCAATAGTGAACACTTTGTTCACATCATCGATCCCCATTTCCCGGCATCTCTTGATTTCATCCGCGGCCTCCGGGCCTTCCGGATACAAACGTGCCTGAAAATCTCCTCCCAGACACTTCAAGGCTGCAGCAGTAATAACTCCCTCTGGCGCACCGCCTATCCCCATCAGGATATCAACACCCGAATTCTGATAGGCTGCAGCAACCCCCGGAGAGACATCCCCGTCACTGATTAATTTTATTCTGGCACCTGCTCTCCGCGCTTCTTCTATAATGCCTTCATGCCTTGGACGATCCAGGGTTACCAGGGTAACCTCGGATATCAGTTTATCCAGGGCTCTGGCAACTTCGCGCAAATTGTCTTTTACCGGTGCTTCCAGAAAAACCCTTCCCTTACATTCCGGACCTACCGCTATCTTATCCATGTACATATCAGGAGCATGCAGTAAGGAACCCCTGGGCGCAACAGCCAGTACAGCAATTGCACCGGTTAAGCCTTTAGCAACAATATTGGTTCCTTCCAACGGGTCAACGGCAATATCCACCTGAGGCAAGACTCCCATACCAACCCGTTCACCAATATAGAGCATGGGGGCTTCATCCATTTCTCCTTCGCCAATGACTACCAGGCCGTCAACCGAAACCGTATCAAACATTACCCTCATGGCAGTCACAGCAGCATCATCTGCAGCTTCTTTGTCACCTTTGCCTACCCAACAGGCAGCAGCCAGAGCCGCTGCTTCGGTTACTCTGGCAAATTCAAGAGCCAATTCCCTCTCCACTTACAAACCTCCCTTCTCAAAATTGTTTCTTAATCGAGAGTTTTGCATAATTCTGAGCGTTAGCGAAGCCACCTTAATCGTGAGCAAAGCGAACATCAGTAGTGCCCGGAGGGTGAATCTTAAGATCCTTCGGCGTTGCCTCAGGATGACAGTACTAAAGTACCCCACGAATCATATTAAAAAACTAATTATGCAAAATTCTTAATCTTCTATTTCTGTGAATTTTGTTTCCAATCGGCAAGAAATTTTTCTATACCTGCATCAGTAAGCGGGTGTTTTACCATCTGCTTGATGATATTATAAGGAATGGTAGCTATATGCGAACCCATTTTGGCAGCTTCGACCACATGCATGGGATGTCTTATACTGGCAGCAATAACTTCTGTATCAATCATATACTGGTCAAAAATACTGAGCATGTCCTGGAGCAAAAACAGTCCATCATTTCCAATATCATCAACTCTTCCAATAAACGGACTGACGAAGCTGGCTCCTGCTCTGGCTGCCAGCAAAGCCTGATTGGCAGAAAAAACCAGAGTTGCATTGGTAGAAATGTCCATGTCCCTCAAAGTAGAAATAGCCTTTAAACCGTCTTCGGTCAGGGGAATTTTTATGACTACATTAGGGTGAATTTTAGCCAGTTCTTCAGCTTCCCTGACCATGGATTCGTAGTCTGTTCCAATTACCTCAGCACTTATAGGGCCATTGACTATAGCACATATCTCTTGAATCACTTGACGGTAATTCCTTTTTTCTTTCGCAACCAGGCTGGGATTAGTTGTTACTCCATCCAGGAAACCCATGCTGTTGATTTCCCTGATTTCTTCAATATTAGCAGAATCAATAAAAATACGCAAAAAAAACAACCTCCTAAAGTGCTTCACGCAGTCTAATTTTAAACTATTAATTCAAATTGCAAGTAGACAGAGACTACTACGCAGCAAGGAAATTTTTTTGACACAGGCTTGCTACGCTCGCACACAGATCCTGCGGACGCAGATTAACACAGATTCTTTTTAGTATTTTTAGTTTGGTGGACGTAAAAAATTATAGTTAATAGTTTAATGAAATACTCAGCTTCCATTAATATTGAAGCTATAGCTTCCGTTATCCTGAAAATCGAAATAAAAGGAATTTATTAACCATCAGTTCAGCTTCGTAGAAATCCCATAAATATAAAAACATTAACGAAAAAAATCAGTGTAAATCTGTTAAATCCGTGTGCGAGCGTAGCGAGCCCGTGTCAAAAATTCCCCTTAGTACGCATAATCTCGCAAGCAGGCAATCAGGCCTGGCCTGAGCTGCCGAAGACCCTCATTTTCTGGCGAATCAATTCAACAGTAACTTCCCTGGCAGGCCCCAATATTTTCCGGGGATCAATTTCAGCAGGCTTTTCTGCTATAACCCGCCTCATTTCTCCAACAAAGGCCTCTCTAATATTGGTATCGATGTTCACTTTGCATATACCTAATTTTACAGCCTTTTGCACAGCTTCATCCGGTACCCCTGATGAGCCATGCAATACAATGGGTATATTGATCATGGATTTTATTTTTTCCAAACGCCCATAATCCAGTTTGGGTTCCCCTTTGTACTGTCCATGAGCTGTCCCGATCGCTATCGCCAGGCTCTTGATTCCTGTTTTCTCCACAAAATACCGGGCTTCTTCGGGATCAGTATACATAGCTTCCTTTTCATCTACATGAACATTGTCCTCTGTACCACCTATTTTCCCCAATTCGGCCTCCACTGATACACCGATAGGCCTGGCTATATCCAAAACCTTGTTGGTCATAGCAATGTTCTCCTCCAGCGGCAGTTTGGAACCATCATACATAACCGATGAAAAACCACTGCGGATACACCTTACCACCTGGTCAAAATCTGTTCCATGGTCCAGGTGCAATGCTATCGGAACCTTAACAGACTCCGCTGCTATTTCTACCATACCGGTAATATAATCCAATCCTGCATAAGAAATAGCTCCCTGGCTGGCCTGCATAATAACCGGGGAATTCTCCAGCTCAGCCGCTTTGGCGATGGCCTGGATTATTTCCATGTTATTGGCATTAAAAGCTCCTACAGCATAAGTACGTTCTTGAGCCCTGGACAACAATTCGTCTACTGAAACAAGTGCCATAGTTATATCACCCCTAATTATATTTTTTTCTATTAGCTTATATACAAAAAACCACGGACAGAAAATTACGCCTTTATTCACAGCAACTGCTATTCTTGAATTAATCCAGCATTCGCTTTACGGTTTCACGCAAATCCAATATATCAAACGGTTTGCTTATGCATTTTCTGACGCCCGCCTCCAAAGCCTTCTGCACTACATCCATTTCCCCATAAGCAGTCATCATAAGAATAGCCTGATTATTATTCCGGGCCAATATTTTTTGGGAGGCTTCCAGACCATTCATGCTGGGCATTTTCATGTCCATCAGGATTATATCAGGCAATGTTTCATCAACCCTGGCAATAGCTTCTTTACCGTCACAGGCAAGGTGGACTTCCCAGCCATCTTTCTTGAAAAGCTCCTCCAATAAACGCCTGACTCCTTTTTGATCATCTACTATTAAGATACGCCGTTTCATTAATCCCCAACCCCCAAATGTTTTTAACCAATTATTTCTTCACTTACATAAAATATCCTTTATTTTCTGCATAAATTAACCTGAAAACGGGAGTATGGAAAACAGTATAAAAAATACTGCCATAAAGATGAGCGACATTGTTATTAAAGGTAAAAGATAAATAAATATTGCCTGCCCTGTTTGCAATGCCAGAGCTTCTCGCAAAGACAATACCTGCAAAACCATAACCCACACAAAAACCCCCAGAGCAACAAAGCTGGCCAGCCCGCTCAGCCCCAGGAGTACAGCCGCATATTGCAGTGGAGGTCCCAATACTCCTGGTACAGAAGCAAAACTCAGACATACCAGCAAACCAACGGCATTAGCTTTTCCATAAACCACTTCACTCAATAATGAAGACAGTCCCGCCATAATAAACAGGATAATCAGGGAAAAGATCGGCCCCAGCAGAACCCATATCCAGAACAAGTCAGCATTAATGGCTAATGCCATCTTTTGCGATTCCAGTATCCCTAAACCCCTATTTATTATCATGTTCAAGAGAATAACACAGAAAAACAGTAACAACCCGCCCAGCAATGGTTTTCCCTTTTTCAGATACCTCAGGGTAGATACCGGTTGAAAAAATATCCCATATATTATTTCTGTTGGTGTCACGTCTCTCCCCCCTGTTTTACGATATTTGAGCATTTTTGCATAATTCAATGTCATTTTGGGCGTTAGCGAAGCAGCCTTATTCGTGAGCAAAGCGAGCATCAGTAGTGCCCGGAGAGTGAATCTTAAGGTCTTTCAGCTTTGCCTCAGGAAGACTAGTCAAACAATAGCTGTGAATCTGGTGATATCAATTCCCCCAATACATTTCCGGCATCGTAGCTCAAGAATATTTCCTCCCAGAATTTATTGGCGTTCAATACTTCCACCTTGCTTTCACTACTTAAGCCGCCCAAATCCCTGGCTTTTTCAATGGCATCATAATAATTGCCCAGACCGTCTACAATGCCCAGTTCCATAGCCTGTCTCCCGGTAAACATCCTGCCATCTGCTATTTCCAGCAATTTTTCTTCAGTTATTTTACCTTTCCGGCCTTGCCTGACCTGATCCAGAAACTGCTGATAGGAATCATCTATCATATCCTGGAATATGGCTCTCTCCTGTTCGGTCATCTCCCTGCCCGCTGAACCCATATCCTTGTGAACTCCACTTTTTATTGTTTCCTGGCGAATTCCCAGCTTGTCAAAAAGCTCCTGCAGATTGGTCAATTCCATTATTACCCCGATACTTCCAGTTATTGAAGTTCCATTGGCTATTATATAATCAGTGCTGCAGGCTATCCAATAACCCCCGGAAGCACAGCTGTCACCCATGGAAGTAACCACCGGCTTGCCGCTGTCCCGCAACTTATCCAGTTCGATGGCTATTTCCTGAGATGCCCCGGCGGCTCCTCCCGGACTATTCACTCTCAGCACTACAGCCTTGATATCCTCCCGCTCCCGCGCCTCCCGAACAGCTTTCATGATTTGACCGGCAGATGAAGTATCGGTTCCCAGGTAGCTTCCAGAGGCACCAATAAGTCCATTTACCTCAATCACTCCTATACCGGATAATCCTTTACCTGCCAGGCCGTATTGAGGAGCACTGGAAACCTTTATAGATAGTGCTCCCATTACCAGAAGAAATATTACTATCAAAGCAACGACCAGTTTTTTACCCACCTTCTAATCCTCCTTCTCAACCATATAGGCAGTAAGGTCTTCACTTTCCACTTTTACTGCTTCGCCTTCTTTCATATATAGACGCAGCAAATTCTTTGATGCCAGGGTCTTTCTTACCGGCAATTCAACTTCATCACCAATTTCAACATCCAGGTCAGGGGGTATTTCCGCCATGGACATTTGCATGAAAACCTTGCCTCTTATGGGACAGGAAGACCCCTTTATGTTTACATAGATGTTGAATCTCGGAGAATTCCAGTAAGCCAGTATCTTTTTGGCCAATATCTTCAATAGATCCAGCAAGCCTGTTGCCTTATTATTCACTTCGAGAGCCAGACCATCATTAAAGCCCACCGGGATAACTGCGATTTGCGCTTTTTCCTTCAGCCGG
>JAHDSE010000042.1 GCA_018432955.1 Syntrophomonadaceae bacterium | reverse complement strand
GCTGCAGCATTGCAGTGGATTTTCATGATCTGTGGCGAGCTGATAATGAAAGATTTGTACACAGCTGGGAAGAAAGATTTTGCATTTCCCAGGGCTATAACCAATTTGTGAGTGAATCAGTACAAGGTGTTTTAAAAAAGACCGGCTTAAGCCCGGCTGATTTTGGAAAAATAATCCTTTATGGAATTACCCCCCGCTACCAGGGACAAATCGCTGCCAAACTTGGATTTTCACCGTCCCAGGTTCAGGATAGTCTGTATAATCAGGTGGGAAATACTGGAGCTGCAAGTACTCCTATGATGCTGGCTGCTGCACTGGAAGATGCTAAGCCGAATGACTATATTCTGATGGTCAGCTATGGTGAAGGCAGTGATGCCGTAATTTTCAAGGTGACTGATGAGATCAGCAATTTCTCTCCCGGATGTGGCTTAAAAGGATACATTGAAAATAAAAAAGTCAGCATGAATTATGGAAAATATCTGCGCTGGAGAGAGCTGATTGCAACCGAACCGGCCAAAAGACCCATACAAAAGAGATCGTCACTGCCCGATATGTATCGTAATCGTAAAAAAAATCTGGGGTTTTATGGAGTCTGCTGTAAAATTTGCGGTACTGTTCAATTCCCCCCTTCCCGAATATGTATTGAATGTCGGGCTATAGATCAAATGGAAGATTACCGGCTTTATGGTAAACCCGCCCGGGTGGCGACATTCACGGTTGATTATCTGGCCGAGTCGCTGGACCCACCGACCATAGTTGCTGTCGTTGACTTCGAAGGTGGGGGACGTTTGATTTGTTATCTGGTCGATTGTGACCCGGATGACGTAAAGGTGGGTATGGAAGTGAAGATGTCGTTCCGCCATATATTTACGGTTGACAGCATCCGCACCTATTTCTGGAAAGCCGTACCAAAATTGTAAAGATAGGAGGGAATGAAATGGCCAAAGGAATTAAAGATAGAGCTGCAGTAATTGGAATGGGATGTACTAAATTTGGTGAGCGTTATGACAGCAACCTGGAAGATTTGATGATAGAAGCCATAGATGAGTGTTTGGAAGATGCCGGGATTGAATTCAACGATATAGATGCCTTCTGGTTCGGAACATTTATTTCCGGCATGGCAGGATTGGCGTTTTCCAATCGAATGAAATCTCATTATAAACCGGTTACCCGTCTGGAAAATATGTGCTGCACAGGATTGGACAGCGTACGCAATGCTTGTTATGGAGTAGCTTCAGGGGCCTACGATGTAGTAATGGCTATAGGGGCAGAAAAGCTGAAGGATGGGGGATATAGTGGCTTGGAAGTGCCGGCTGAAGATTCTGATCGTACTCTGCCTGATCTTACTGCTCCATCCAGATTTGCATTTATTGCTCCAGCCTATGCTCATAAATATGGTCTGGATATGAAGCAGATGAAAGAGGTCATGGCACGTATAGCCTGGAAGAACCACAAAAATGGTGCCCTGAATCCTAAAGCCCAATACCGGGCTGAAGTGCCCATGGAGAATATCCTTAAATCTCCCATGATTTCCAGCCCTTTGGGTGTTATGGATTGTTCAGGGGTATCGGATGGCGCTGCCTGTGCCATCATTACCCGCACTGAGGATGCCAAAAAGTACCGCAAAGATCCTATGTATGTTAAGGGGATTCAGATTGCTGCCGGCCCTGCTCACAGTGAAAAGCACCAGAGCTATGATTTTACCACCGCATTTGAAACCTATTATGCTGGTCAGGCAGCCTATC
>JAHDSE010000027.1 GCA_018432955.1 Syntrophomonadaceae bacterium | reverse complement strand
TTGCTAAGAGGATGTATACCATTAAGAGGGCAGGTCAGGATAAGTGGTTCCAAAAATGCTACTTTGCCTATTATGGCTGCCAGTCTCATGTCTTCGGGGGAAGTTGTTTTATCAGGAGTACCTGAACTGGAAGATATTAGCGTAATGTCAGATGCCTTAAGAATATTGGGGGCCACGGTTGAGAGAGAAGGCGATGTTTTAGTGATAAATACCTGCTATCTTGATTCCTGTGAGCTTCCAGAAAATATATCGCGGAGGATGCGAGCTTCAAATCTGGTTATGGGGGCATTGCTGGCCCGTTTTAAGCATGCTAAAGTTGCCTATCCGGGAGGCTGCGCCATTGGTTCAAGACCAATGGATCTTCATTTAAAAGGCTTCAGGGATTTGGGCTACCGTATTTCTGAAGGTTACGGTTTTCTGGAGGGGGAAGCCGTATCTGTTACCGGAAAAGAAATCCTCCTGGATTTTCCCAGTGTAGGGGCAACAGAAAACCTGATGATGGCAGCTACTCTGACCAAAGGGACAACAGTTATCCGCAATGCAGCCAGAGAACCAGAAATAGTTGACCTGCAGAATTTTTTGAATCGAATGGGTGCGAGGATAAGAGGAGCGGGCCTGGATAGCATTCGTGTAGAAGGTGTTGAGCACCTGGGCGGAGTAGAACACATGGTTATTCCTGATCGTATTGAAGCAGGAACTTTTATGGTAGCAAGTGCTATCACCAAAGGCGATGTATATATAGAAAATGTGATTTATGATCATATTCAACCTGTGATTGCAAAGCTTCGGGAGATTGGGGTGGAAATAATACCCTGGAGTTCTGGAATACGGGTAGTGGGAAAACAATCCTACCGGCCAACAGATATCAAAACCATGCCGTATCCTGGTTTTCCCACTGATATGCAGGCACAAATGATGGCTTTATTGTCCAGTGTTTGTGGAACAAGTATTATAGTGGAAACAATATTTGAAAATCGTTATATGCATGTACAGGAATTGAGGAGAATGGGAGCAGACATAAAGATTGAAGGAAGAGTATCAATAATCAAAGGGAAGGATGGATTGGAAGGTGCTGCAGTTGAAGCCACTGATTTGCGGGCTGGAGCTGCTCTGATTTTAGCCGGTCTCTTTGCCAGAGGTGAGACGAAAATCAATCATGTGGAACATATAGATCGTGGCTATGAAAAAATACACTGTAAACTGCAAAACCTGGGGGCTGATATTAAAAGAAAGCCGGGAGCATAAGCATCCCGGCTTTCTTTTATCGCACATAAGCCAGAGACTGCGCCTTAAATAAACCACGGGTTCGCTTTGCTCACACACAGATAAACACTGATAATTTTTATAGTTTTAGGTTTGTCCGTGTGCGAGCGTAGCGAGCCTGTGTCAAAAAAATCCCTTGTTTCGCATATCTGGCTTATATGACAGATATGCGATTGTAGATAATAGTTCAGTTAATACAAATAACTTAAAATACCGATAAAGATATAATAGTTTAATGCTTTTAGAACATATTTTTGCTATAATCTTCACATAAAGCATTAGGACAGGAGATAATGGAGGGGAAAAATAATTCGTAAAGTTTTTGGTATAGCGATTTTTATTTTTACAGCTTTGATCAGTGTATTCCTGTTTTTACACAGTTCTTTTTTTAATATTGAAAAAATAAGCATAACAGGCCTGGAGACAGTTACTGAGGATGAGGTTTTAGCCCTTTCAGGTCTTTCTACAGGTATTAATATTTTCGAACTTGATAAAGAATTGCTTGGAAAAGCAATAAAAATCCATCCCATGGTAAAAAATACTACAATCACCAGGCATTTGCCGGGGGAAATTGAAGTGGAGGTCGAAGAGAGACAAATATGGGCTCTTGTTCCGTATGATGACCTTGTTTTATGTATTGATGATGAAGGCTTTTGCATTGATAAGAAAAGAAATTTTTTTATGGAAAAATATCTCATAATCACTATGGATAATTTGCCTGAACGAATTAATCTGGGACAGCTTGTTGAAGCTGAAGGCATTAATGCCATAAAAAGTGTGTGGGATGAGATGGATGCAAAGGCTCGGGAACAAATATCGAATTTTCATTATATCAGCGGGGATAAAGAAATACTTATATATACCAGAGAGGGAACTGAAGTGAGATTTGGCAAGGCTGAGAGAATTCAAGAAAAAGTAAATTTTTTAGGACAAATTTTTGAAATTGAGAAAGATTTGCAGGAAGAAGGAACAGATGCCCTGGAGTATGTGGATATGAGATTCAAAGGTCAACCGGTAGTTAAAACGAGGGCTTAATATTTTGGGGATAGCAGGTGATATAATGCGAAGTAGAGGAGCTCAGATTTCGATAGCTCTTGTTTGCTTGGTTCTGGGAATAATGCTGGCAGTACAGTTCAAGACAACAGAAAATTATGAGAATTCGCTGGTGACTGAGAGGGTTGAGGATTTGACCAGAAAACTTAATACAGTCACTGAGGAGCGGGATGTTCTGGCAAAGGAAGTGCTTTCGCTCAGAGATAAGCTCAACAATGTCCGGGAGAACGATGAGGCAATGGCTGATTTGCAGGAAGAGCTGCAGAATGCGAATATGGCGGCTGGCTTAATTCCTGTAGAAGGGCCTGGAGTTATTCTTACTCTGGATGATAGCAAACGCAGTCTCCAACCTGGTGAAAATCCCAATAATTTACTCGTGCACGAAAAGGATATATTAAACCTGGTTAATGAATTTAAAACCTCTGGAGCAGAAGCTGTCTCGGTCAATGATCAGAGGATAACGGCTTTGTCGGAAATTCGTTGTGCTGGTACCACCATACTGGTTAATTGGAATAAAATCGGACCACCTTTTGTTATTAAAGCTATCGGTGATCCCGATATGCTTGAAAGCGGACTTTCCATCAGGGGAGGGCGGCTGGAAATGCTAAAGGCACTTGGTATACAAATCAGTATTAAAAAATCAGAAAATGTAGAGATCCCGGGTTATACTGGTATGTTAATGAATTTCAGGTATAGTGTGCCAGTAGAGTATAAAGAAAAGGCGGAAGAGTAATATGTGGTTGCTGGTAATATTTTGTTTACTGCTTGGTATGTTTATTGGTTTCCAAATGCCGGTCTTCTTGCCCTATATTTATGCAAAATATATGTCTATTGCTGTATTGGCTGCTCTGGATTCAGTTTTTGGTGGAATAAGGGCATATATGGAGGATGGTTTCGATAATACGGTTTTTGTGAGTGGCTTTATTGGCAATATGCTTTTAGCGGCAGGATTTGCTTACCTGGGGGACAGGCTCGGAGTTGAACTCTACCTGGCTGCTGTTGTAGTTTTTGGGGTTCGGCTGTTTCAGAATTTAGGCATAATACGTCGATATCTATTGAAAAAATACTAAACAAAATAATGATAATAAAAAGGAAAACACTTAGCTTTGTGGTATTTTAAATTAGGACTTTTTATAAGGGGTGCGTTAATATTATAAAAAGGAATATAGTGGTTGGCCTGGATGTGGGCACCAGTAATATCAAGGCTGCCCTGGCTGAGATCAACAGCAGCCAGGATATTAGTATCCTTGGATTAAGTAAGATTCCATCTCTTGGCTTGCGCAAAGGAAATATTATTGATATTGAAAGCACTGCCAGGTCCATAAATGAGTGCTTGAACGACCTGGAACGCATGACCGGGGTTCAGGTCACAAGTGCGCTCGTAGGTTTTGCTGGCGGAGGCATCTCGGCAGTTAATAACCACGCTGTTGTGGCTGTGGGAAATCCCAATTACGAAATTACTCAAGATGATAAGGAACGGGTTTTGCAGTCTGCTTGTAATATTGCCCTGCCTCCTGATAAGACAATTGTCCAAAAAGTTGAAAGACAGTATATTGTGGATGGTTATGACGGGGTGAAAGACCCGGTAGGTATGGTGGGGAGCCGGCTGGAAGTCGAGGTCGCGATTATCGTGGCGGCAACCGCTGCTATTCAAAATATGCAGCGGAGTACACAGCGAATTAATTTACATATTGACAAAATAATATATAATCCTTTGCTGGTGGCTGAATCAGTTTTATTGCCAACAGAAAGGGAAATGGGAGCTGTATTAATTGATATCGGGGGCGGAACCACAGAACTGAGCTTTTTTGAAAACGGGAGTATTTTATATACCACAGTATTACCCATAGGTGGTGAATACATTACCAAGGATCTGGCTATTGTACTTCGAACTTCAATAGAAGAAGCTGCCCGGATCAAAGAAGCAAAAGGATTAGCGAGCCCGGATATGGCCAGGGATGACATGATGATAAACGTTAGAAATATTCAGGGAAAAGACATGAAACAGGTTTCCCAGCAGGTTGTAGCTGAGATAATAAATGCCAGAATTGTTGAACTGATGGAAATGATATATGCTGAACTAAAAGAGTTTGCCTGTTTGGACCGAATGCCGGGAGGAATTGTATTAACCGGAGGAGAAGCTGAGCTACCGGGTATTGTTGATATTATGGAAGAGTATTTGAATGTGCCGGTACGCTTGGGCTTGCCGGAAAATCTTCGAGGGATACCGACAGAAAATAACCGGGCACAAAACGCTGCAGTTATTGGGGGGCTGATTTATGCAGCCAGGAAATTGGACCTGAATTATGAGAGCAGTCAGAGTGTGTTCGGGATATTTAATAAGATTCGCTTTTGGTTCAAAGATTTATTTAGCTGAAGATGGAGGAGGTTTTTGAATGCCGCTGGATTTTGATGTTGAAATGAAGGAATTTGCTAATATCAAGGTAATAGGCGTAGGAGGGGGAGGCAACAATGCAATAAATCGGATGATTGAGGCTGGACTCAAGGGAGTTGAGTTTATTGCGGTCAACACTGATGCACAGGCCTTATATCTTTCCAAAGCCGAAAAGAAAATTCAAGTTGGAGAGAAGCTTACCAAAGGCCTGGGAGCTGGTGCCGATCCAGAAATCGGCATGAGGGCTACCGAAGAAAACAGTGATGATATTAAAAAAGCGCTTCATGGTGCAGATATGGTTTTTGTAACCGCTGGCATGGGCGGAGGCACAGGAACTGGAGGAGCTCCGGTAATAGCGAAAATTGCCAAGGAACTGGGGACCCTTACTGTGGGAGTAGTTACCAAGCCCTTTACCTTTGAAGGGCGCAAGAGAAATGCGCAGGCCGAACGGGGTACACAGGCTCTGAGAGAAGAAGTGGACAGTCTGATCACTATACCCAATGATCGGTTACTGCAGGTGGTGGATAAGAATACTGCTTTTAATGATGCCTTTAGAATTGCCGATGACATTCTTCGTCAGGGGGTCCAGGGGATTTCAGACCTTATTGCAGTACCCGGGGTTATTAATTGCGATTTTGCCGATGTGCAGACTGTTATGCAAAATACCGGCTCTGCTTTAATGGGTATTGGAAAGGCCAGTGGAGAGAACCGGGCAGCAGAAGCAGCACGCCTGGCTATTTCCAGTCCACTGTTGGAAACGTCAATTGAAGGGGCAAAAGGCGTTCTGTTTAATATCAGCGGAGGGAGCGATCTCACTCTATTCGAAATAAATGAAGCAGCAGAGATAATCCATGAAGCTGCCGATGTTGAAGCCAACATTATTTTTGGGGCCAACATTGATGAAGACTTGAATGAGGAGGTCAGGGTTACTGTTATAGCAACCGGCTTTAATACGCCAAAAACTCCGGTAAAAGAGGTGGGCAGAACAAAAGCGGCCAAAGGACTTGATGCTCCCCCAAATTTCCTGGATAAGAATGACCTGGAAATACCTCCTTTCCTCAGGCGAAGGTAGGGGAAGCAAGAGAATAATTCCACTTGCCAGCTCATGATATGGCTCAATGAATATAAATACAGTATAAAAACCGGTGATTACAAAGAATAATCCCGGTTTTTTTGTCTTTGTGGCAGAATTGCTTAAGGGTTCCAGACTATATTATTACAAAAAATGGAGGGTTTTTCTGGTATAATTTGTAAGACATTTTTTCCTGATTCCGGGCATATGAATTAAGTGGCGTAAATTGGTCTTTTTTTTTATTCCGGGCTTTAATTAATTGCCAGGAGGCTTTTCTTGCATTTATTCAGAAACGATGGATTAGTCGGCTTTTTAGAGCTAAAGGACAGGTGTAATTAAGCTATATTTTAGTAATTGGAATTGAGTGATTTAATGAATAAGCCGGAAGTGTATGTAGACCTGGTTTTTTTCCTGAATTTTATCATGGATTTTCTTATACTGTGGGCTACTGCCAGGCTTGCGGGTATCAAGGTTGTATACTCCCGTATAGGAATTGCTGCTTTTTTGGGGGGAGTATATGCAGTAGCCTATATAATACCGGTGTTGGATTTCTGTTATAGTCTCCCGGCCAAGATCATTTTTTCCTGTCTCTTGCTGCTGCTGGCTGTCAGGCCAAGAACTATTGCTGAATTCAAAAAAGCATTTTTATATTTTTATGCGATAAACTTTACTGTTGCGGGTGCTACAATTGCCAGTTCCTATCTGTTCAATACTCATCTGACTGATGGATCTTTTTCGTATTTATGGCTGGTGGCCGGGGTTGTATGTACTGTTCTTATCGGCATATACGGTGAAAAGTACCTGCGCAAAAACGTGATCCCCCAGTTGCTGAAGTTTGGGGTGGAACTTCGCTTTAATAAAAAAAGCTGTTATGGCAAAGGCTTTCTGGATACGGGGAATGGTTTGCGTGATCCTCTGACCAATCGGCCTGTAGTTGTAGCGGAATATGGCTTTTTGAGAGAATGTTTACCAGATGATCTTAAAACAGCAATGGAGAGCAGCAAGGATGATAACGACATGCTGGATGCTTTAACCCGTAGTATTTGGGCGAGTCGATTACGCCTCATTCCCTTCAGCTCCATTGGTAAAAAGAATGGGATTTTAGTGGGTGTTAGAGCAGACGAGATACTCTTGAATCTGGGTGAAAAGAATGTTTTGCATAAAAATATGGTAGTGGGCATTTACAAAGACCAACTGAGTCCTGAGGGCAATTACCAGATGTTGATACCGGCTGAGATTGTGGAACAGGAATAGGAGGATGAAGTATGAGAATACCACAGGTACTAAGAAGATGGAGATTGTATCTGCTGACCCTTTATATTAAGAAGAAGTTTCCGCAGTTTATTCATTATATAGGTTCAACTGAAGTCTTGCCACCACCGCTGCCGGAGCAAGAAGAACTTAATTTAATATCGAAGCTCGAGCAGGGAGATATGGGGATCAAGGCTACTTTGATTGAACGCAATCTAAGGCTGGTAGTATATATTGCAAAAAAATTTGAAAATACCAAGATTAATATAGAAGATCTGGTTTCTATCGGCACAATTGGTCTCATCAAAGCGGTAAATACTTTTGAACCCAAGAAAAATATCAAACTGGCCACTTATGCATCACGTTGTATAGAAAATGAAATTCTGATGTACTTGAGAAGAAATTTGAAGAACAGAGCAGAAGTGTCCCTGGATGAGCCTTTGAATGTAGACTGGGACGGAAATGAATTGCTTTTATCCGACGTTCTTGGTACTGAAAGTGACATGATTTATAAAGAGATTGAAAGTGAAGTGGAGAAGAGCCTGTTATGGCAGGCCATGCATAAGCTGAATAATCGGGAAAAGACTATTATTAAGCTGCGTTTCGGGCTGGGTGACGGTAACGAAAAAACCCAGAAAGAGGTTGCAGATATACTGGGGATCTCTCAATCATATATTTCCCGCCTGGAGAAACGCATTCTCAAACGCCTGCAGCGTGAAATCCGCAAAATTGAGTAACTGCTCTGCGCATAAGCCAGAGACTACGCACTAAGGGGAATTTTTGACACGGGCTCGCTACGCTCGCACACAGATCCTGCGGACGCAGATTAACACAGATTCTTCTTAGTATTTTTAGTTTGGTGAACGTCAAAAATTAGTTGATAGTTTGATAAAATACTCAGCTTCCATTAATGTTTTGTTCAGGATAATGGAAGCTATAGCTTCCATT
>JAHDSE010000094.1 GCA_018432955.1 Syntrophomonadaceae bacterium | reverse complement strand
TGGATCGAATCGCTCATCATAGTGAGATATTCAACCTGACCGGCGACAGTTACCGCCTTAAACATCGAGATTCTATACTAAGACTGTAGTCCTATGGAAAATTATTGGCCAAAATTTCTCCAAAATACTTGACCGCTTACACCTGGTCTATAGTCATGCGATGGTATCCGTCCCGCTGGTTATTGTGCACCTGGGCAACGGGCCTGTTAACCGGAATTTCGTGGAAATTTGGTCCCCCCAGGCGAATCAACTGGGTATCAATGTAGGAGAATAATCGTCCTTGTAACAGGGGATCATTGGTAAAATCGATACCTGGCACTACATTGCCGGGGTGAAAGGCAACTTGCTCAGTTTCGGCGAAGAAATTGTCAACATTACGATTTAAGGTCATTTTCCCAACCCGACGAACGGGAATCAATTCTTCAGGCCAGAATTTGGTAGCGTCCAGGATGTCAAACTCAAAGGCGAACTCCTGGTCTTCCGGTAAAACCTGGATACCGAGTTCGTACTCCGGGTACTCTCCATCCTCAATCGCATTCCACAAATCCCCGCGGTGAAAATCAGGGTCTTTACCCGAGATTTTTTGGGCTTCGTCCCAAACCAGAGAGTGTACCCCGAGTAACGGTTTCCAATGAAATTTAACAAAATGTGCTTGGCCTTGTTCATTGACCATACGGAAAGTATTTACTCCAAAACCTTCCATCATGCGAAAACTACGAGGGATAGCGCGGTCTGACATTAACCACATTATCATATGGGCTAATTCGGGTGTACTGACTACAAAATCCCAAAATGTATCATGTGCCGATGAAGCCTGGGGTATTTCATTGTGTGGCTCCGGTTTGATGGAATGTACAATATCAGGAAACTTGATACCGTCCTGAATGAAAAAGACAGGGATATTGTTTGCAACCAGATCATAGTTTCCTTCTTCCGTATAAAATTTGCTGGCAAAGCCGCGAACATCACGGACCGTATCGGCAGATCCCCGGGAACCTACAACTGTTGAGAACCTGACAAAAACCGGCGTCTTTACTGAAGGATCCTGCAAAAACTTGGCCTTGCTAAGATCGGCCAAGGATTCATACACCTGAAAATATCCGTGCGCCCCAAATCCTCTGGCATGAACAACGCGTTCAGGAATCCGTTCATGATCAAAATGGGTAAGTTTTTCGCGAAAATGAAAATCTTCCATTAAAGTGGGGCCTCGTGAACCAGCTTTAAGTGAATCATCGGTATCATTAATGCGCAATCCCTGATTAGTGGATAGGGATTCCATATCATGATTCATTCGAAAGAGATTCAACTGTTCTTGCTTGGTGTCTTTGTTGATACCCGACTGGGTTTTTTGACTTGTGTCCATAATTTCCTTCCTTTCTGTAAAACTAACCTTAGTATGCTGGTGTCATGCTTGAAATATTCGCATTCATGAGATAAGTTTTACAAAAAATGAACTGCTACACTGTCGGGATTAAGACCTGCTTGTTTAGCACAGGGGCGGGATTACTGCCCAGAACCCTCCCGAAAGACAACTGAGAGTAAAAAATCCAGGATGTTATTCTGAGCGTTGGCGAAGCCACCTTAATCGTGAGCAAAGCGAACATCAGTAGTACCCGGAAGGTGAATCTTTAGATCGTCCGTTCTTAGTAATTGAAAATTCAAGAGTTTTTGTTCAATAATAGGGGGGCGGTCATATACAGTTTGATGGGTAACCGATCTTACCTCATATAACTTCCAGTACAGATAAGGTATAATTAAAGCATAAAATAACCTGGCTTAAGCTTTAAGTTCTTTGGGCGTAAAGCATAGGTCATTTTAGCGGAGGCAGATTATGATAGAACAGATACGTGAAAATTTATATAGGATAGAAATTCCACTTCCACAGAATCCCCTCAAGGCCCTAAATTCCTATTTTATTAGGGGTACGGATAGAAATATCCTGATTGATACCGGATTCAACCGGGATGAATGCCGGGCAGCCATGGATCAAGCTATAAAGACGCTTGATATTTCTCTGGAAAATACTGATCTTTTCATCACCCATATTCATTCTGATCATTCTGGATTAGCGGGGTATTTAACCAGGCCAGGAAATAAGATTTATACCGGATTATATACGAAGCAGGGATTATGCGGTTCCAGCAACATGGCGAATTATTTTGAGGATCTGATAAAACAGAGCGGTCTGATCGAGATGGGAGTGACAACAGATATAATGATCCACCCGGGTTATAGATATCGAAGCGTACCGGTCAGCAATCTTATCGCTGTCCAGGATGATACTATGATCCGGGTAAGGGATTTCGCCCTGCAGTGTATCAATACGACCGGGCATGCTCCCGATCACATATGCCTGTATGATGCAAAACACAAGATCTTGTTCAGCGGAGATCATATCCTGGGAGGGATCACCCCCAATAACACTATCTGGGGTGTGCCATGGACCATTCAAGTTGATTATCTGGGGGAATATTTCAAAAGCCTGGATATCATAGATGCTCTGGATGTCGAATTGACTCTACCGGGTCACAGGGGAATTCTGAGCGATTGCCATGGGAGGATAAAGGAGTTAAAAATACATCATGATAATCGATTGGACAGTATCCTGGATATTCTGGGAACTAGATCCATGACTGGAGCAGAGGTGGCAAGTGAAATGGAATGGGATATAGACATCAAATCGTGGCAGCAGTTCCCCTGGGCTCAGAAGCTGTTCGCGGCTGGAGAAGCATTATCCCATTTAACTCATCTGGTATTTAAAGGGATAGTAGATAAATGCCTGAAAAATGGGATCGTGTATTACCAGAAAACGTTATAGGAGGAGCGGGCCGGGTGATTGTTGGGATTATTCCCGATACATTTGGCAATGGAACTGTCGGAAGAATGCGCATGAACTACTATCTGATGACACACAACTATCCGTCTCTCATTGTCTATGACGAAGATAAGCACTTGTACTATGAGTGTCTGCAAAAATATGATGTAACTGAGGAACTGAATCCTTTATATGAACTTTTCAAGTATGAAACGGAAAAAACAAACGTTAAGTAATAACCCTTCGGCAATCATTGGGAGCTAATTACATTGAAGTGGAGAGAAGAGTATGATTGGCGCAATTATTGGGGATATAGTTGGTTCCCGATTCGAGTTTAATAATCACAGAAATAAGGATTTTGAATTGTTTGCAGAAGATTGTCAGGTGACAGATGATAGTATTATGACTCTTGCTGTTGCCAAAGCAATTATGGAAACGAATAAAAAAATCAAACCTTCCCTGGACGGAAATGATTATGATAGTGACTACTACTCGTTACTTGAAAAACAGACCATTAAATATATGCAGCAAATCGGGCGTAAATATCCCAATTGCGGTTACGGCGGGATGTTTTCCAAATGGGTTTTTAGTGATGAGCCCAGGCCATACAACAGTTTTGGAAATGGTGCGGCTATGCGTATAAGTCCGGTAGGTTTTGTAGCCAGATCAGAAAGTGAAGCTTGCAGGCTCTCTGAAGTGGTAACTGGGGTAACGCATGATCATGAAGAAGGGATAAAGGGCGCAGCAGCTACTGTAGTAGCAATTTATATGGCAAGATCTGGGTTTGCGAAAAGTGAGATACGAAATAAGATTATCAGCAGTTATTATTCGCTGAATTTTACGATTGATGGAATCAGAGACTCATATCAGTTTAATGAGACGTGCCAGGATACGGTTCCGCAAGCTATGGAAGCGTTCTTGGAATCAACTTCTTTTGAAGATGCAATTCGTAATGCGATTTCAATAGGCGGTGACAGCGACACTTTGGCTGCTATTACAGGAGCTGTTGCAGAGGCCTACTATGGAGTCCCGGATGAGCTTAAAGAAAAAGCTCTTTCCTATCTGGATGATGAACTTCGCTCTATTTTTAATGACTGGTCTGAATTTATTAGCAGGAAGAATCAGGGAGACAGGTTCCTTGATTCGTAGGACACAGGGGGGACACAGGGGGACGTTTTTGTTGTGTCATTTTTAATGACACAACAAAAACGTCCCCCTGTGTCCCCCCGTCCCCCTGTGTCCCCCTGTGTCCCCGAGCCTTGGCAACCGCAAATCGGCCATCTCAAGCCAGATCTACTTCAGCAATTACCGGCAGGTGGTCTGAGGCGTGGGAGTCCATAATAAAAAAGTCTTTTGTAGAAAGTCCCTGGTTTATGAAAAGGTAATCAATGCGGGCAACAGGATTTATAGAGGGAAATGTTTTACTGAGCAATCCAGAGTTTTTACTAAAAGTATCTGCCAGATAGGAAGAAAGCAGTATTATTTCAGGGCTTTCAGGTCTGGCGTTGAAATCACCGCCCAGGATAAGCGGGGTGGAGATTGATAAAAGCCGGGGGAGAATCATCTCTTCAATATGCTGTCTGCGCAGCTTTTTATTTAATCCCAGGTGAGTATTGAAAACGGTCAGGGGCATATTTTTTACAGTCAGGTCTGCCTGTAAACATCCCCGTTTAGCTGGAGAGTCAGGAAGGATATAATTAATTGATTTCAATATGGGGTATCTGGATAAAATCGCATTTCCATAAGAACCTGCTCTGTAGGTAGTAACCGGACCATAAGCATATTCCATATCGAGTTTCCGGGCCAGTTCGTAAGCCTGCCGTTTGCATTTGCTTCGCGGTCTGCAGTATTCTACTTCTTGAAGTAGAATAATATCAGCATTTATTTGCCGGAGCACGTTCGCAATCCTTCCCAGATCAATTCTATCATCCATTCCTAACGCATGCCGAATATTAAATGTAGCAATTCTCAAGCCGGACATCATAAAAATCCCCTTTTACATTTCAATATTATTTATATGTTAAAGGATTTTTAATCATCCATTTTTATATCCCAGAGATTACGCCTTGGTGATAATGACAACGAATCTCCAATAATGGCAGATACAAATGGATGGGGTGTACTGGCAGATCTAAATAAAAGTAATCAGCAACTGGATAAAAATTTTTCGAGGCCTACCACATCCCTCTTTGTTTATAGTAAAATACAAAATGGTGTTGCTGTAAGTAGGTATTTACTCAATTCCCAGTTTACGCGAGTGCCCCTGGTTTATTTATATTACTGGATAAGGGAGAGAGAATATGGATAATAGAATTGCCGTAGTCGCTTTTGGTGGAAACGCACTTCATCCGGAGCATCAAACAGGAACAATCGAAGAACAGGAGATCAACGCGTCAGAAGCTAGTGCAGCGATTATTGAAATAGTGCGGAATGGTTATGAATTAGTAGTTGTCCATGGCAATGGTCCTCAGGTGGGCAATCTGCTTATTCAAGTAGAACGAGCTGCTGACGAGGTACCCCCCTTACCCTTATATACTTGTGTTGCTTGTACTCAAGGTTCAATTGGTTTCATGTTGACTAATTCCTTGCGTAAGGAGTGCAAGAATCTGGGCTTGAACAAGGAGGTGGCCACAGTGATGACGACGGTGGTAGTGGACGGAGACGACCCTGCGTTTCAGAAACCGACCAAGCCCATTGGACCTTTTTTCAGTGAAAAATATGCCCGACAGATGGTGAAAGAAAAGAACTGGCAAATAGTAGAAGATAGTGGCCGCGGTTACCGGCGAGTAGTGCCATCACCGATTCCTTCAGATATAATGGAAAAAAAGATTATTCAAGAAATGGTTGAAAATCATAATATTGTCATTGCCTGTGGTGGCGGGGGCATTCCAGTCATGATTAACGATGATGAAATAAAAGGAGTGGAGGCAGTTATTGATAAGGATTATGCCTCCAGCCTGTTGGCTCAGGAAATTGGAGCAGATCTTTATGTAATTCTGACTGGAGTTCCACAGGTTTCAATTAATTTTGGCAAATCAGATATGCAGTACCTGGATATCATCACCGTTGATGAAGCCAAAAAGTACATGGACGAAGGACAGTTTCCACCAGGTAGTATGGGCCCCAAAATAGCAGCAGCCATTAAATTCATTGAAGCAGGGGGAAAAGAGGTATTGGTTACTTCAGCCAGTGAATTGGGCAAAGCTTTGCAACGGCAAGGTGGAACCTATATTGTTCAGTAGTCAAGTTCAATTAGCTGTGAAAAACAGAGAAGAATGGGAACATATACTAAGAATGCGATGAGAATCAAACATCCAATCCTAATTTCTGGAGTTTGTTAATTAACTCCTCAGCCGAAGAGAGTTTGTTGGGATTTAGCCCTATGTACGGCAGCTTGGCTACTTCCGCAGCATTTCTGGTTAAACGGTCACTGAGCTCTTTCTTTTTTCCGTTGTTTTGTCTTTCAATTATAATAAGAACAAGGGGTTTAAAGTCAGGGAGTTCGCATATTACAAAGTCAATGTTCCTTTCCTTGAGTCGGAACAGGTATTCCTTGCGGTTAGGTGCACCTGGTGTAATATCGAGTATATTGGCAAGGCTTATTTTAGGGAAAACCATATATTTGCTTTTTTCCAGAATAGTATTCAAGGTCATGTAGATGGATACTTCAATGGCAGAAAGGAACTGCTGCTTTTTCTGGTAGGGCAGATCATTCAGGTCTATCCAGGCATCGCTCAGATCAATAACCTGTCCTCCCTTGAATTCTTTGCTTTTTGCGAATCTTTTTTCTTTGTAAATATTTCCGAGCAGTTTTCCTATGATGAGTAGAATAATTAACATAATTAATTGTGGAATCAAAGCAAAACCTCCTATAGACATTCATCTGCGATAGTGTGACGAATACAATGATGTGACTGAAACATATTTATGCTTCAAACAATTTCTGTATATATAATAATATACGAAAAGAAAAGCGGCTTCCAGTTGCTTTCAGCAAAATCCAGCTTATAGGAATCCTGGATGAAAAATATCAATAATAGATTTAAAGAAATATAGAAATAATATGCAAAAGTTTAAATATGTGTATTATAATAAGTCAAATTATATCAATAAATTTTTTCATAATCATAATTTTCTTTAATCCTTTAAGCTGTAGGCATTTAGGTATAAAATGATAATCAATCTTTTAGGGAGGTTATAAATTGAATTACCAGAGCAGCAGAGGAAATTCTTCTTTCATTACTGCCCCTCATGCAATAAAAATGGGGATTGCTCCTGATGGTGGATTGTTTGTGCCCGATTATGTTCCTGAAATAAGTAAAAATGTTTTCTTTAGAATGGAGTCCTGGAGTTATCAGGAGAGGGCAGCATATATATTACAGAGTTTTTTAAACGAATTTAGCGATAAAGAAATTGCTGATTGTGTTTATGGAGCATATAATCTGGACAGCTTTGATGATGAAAGAATTGCTCCTCTGCTGGAACTCTATGAGCGGGTTCATATTCAGGAATTATGGCATGGTCCTACTTCTGCGTTCAAAGACATGGCTTTGCAAATGCTTCCTCGCCTGCTCAGCAAGAGTGTACGCAAGACTGGTGAAAATGATGAAATGCTTATACTGGTGGCAACATCAGGAGACACCGGCAAAGCTGCTCTGGAGGGTTTTAAAGATGTAGGGGGCATTAGGATTATTGTTTTCTTCCCTGATGATGGTGTAAGTGAAGTACAGAAAAGGCAAATGATAAGCCAGGAAGGCCAAAATGTTCATGTGGCTGCAGTAAAAGGGAATTTTGACGATGCCCAAACTGGGGTTAAGAGGATATTTGCCAGCAAGAGCTTTGCAACAGTCCTGTCCAGAAAGGGGATCAAAATGTCCTCAGCCAATTCGATTAATTGGGGCAGGCTTTTGCCGCAAATCGTTTATTATGTTTCAGCCTATGTTGATTTGAAGGCCGACGGTAAGATGGAGCAGGGGGAGGGCATTAATTTTGTGGTGCCTACCGGAAACTTTGGCAATATACTGGCAGCCTATTATGCCATGAAGATGGGAGTCCCGGTTAATCGTTTGATATGTGCTGCCAATGCCAACAAGGTTCTGACTGATTTTATTAATACGGGAATATATGATCGCAAACGCAAGTTTGAAAAAACAATCTCCCCGTCGATGGATATTCTTATCTCTTCCAACCTGGAAAGGCTTCTTTTTGAAATTACCGATCATGATGCCGTCAGAGTGAGTAAGTGGATGGAAGACTTGCAAAGGGAGGGCAACTATAAAATAGACAAAGATACCCTCACAAAAATACAGAAAATATTTTGGTCTGATTATTGTACTGATGTTGATACCATGGAGACTATCCGCTCTATCTGGCTTAACAGGAGGTATTTAATTGATCCTCATACTGCCGTGGCAGTAAATGTATATGAGAAATACCTGCTCAATACGGGTGACAAAAGCCCAACGGTAATTGTCTCCACTGCCAGCCCGTTCAAATTTGGCAGCAGCGTAGCCCGGGCAATTCTGGGAGAAGATTTTATCAAAGGCAAAAATGAATTTGAGATACTGGAATTTCTATCGGATAAAACAGGGATACCCATACCGGAAGGAATAAAAGGACTGGACAAGAGAGAAGTAAGGCATAAGACTGTAACTGACAGTGATAAGATGGAAGAAACCGTACTGGCGTTTTTGGGAATATGAATCATCTTATAAATCATTAAAGAATGATTCTTTTAAAGAGCCGGGAATCCTTTTTTGTGGGTTCCCGGCTTTCGCTGTAATAATCATTTCTTATTCAGAATAAAGAGATCCATCAGTTCATGTCCTTTTTTCATGAAAAGACCCTCTTCTGAGGAGATTTCATCATAAACTCCAATACTATCGGTAACAGGATGGTTTTTGTCAAATATCATAAAGGGTACGGGATCATTACTATGAGTTCGGGTAGACAGCGGAGTAGGATGGTCTGGCAAGAGCATAAGTCTAAAATCATCAAACTGATCCATTGCCTTCAGAACCAGTCCCAGTACTTCACCGTCTATTTGTTCAATGCTCCAGATTTTGCTTTTCAGGCTTCCCTGGTGTCCCGCTTCATCCGGAGATTCAATATGCAGGTAAACGAAGTCCTGCCCGTTTTTCAACTCATCAAGTGCAGCCTGGGCCTTGCCGGCAAAATTGGTTTCTATGCTTCCGGTTGCTCCCGCGACTGAAACCGGCCGGAGTCCGGCACAGATGCCCAATCCTTTTACGAGGTCAACTGCTGCCACCACTGAGCCCTGCAGCTTATATTTATCGGCAAAATTGTTCAGAAAAGGCTTCCTGCCTTCACCCCAGAACCACACCGAATCAGCAGGATTTTGACCGAATTCTATTCTCCTTTGGTTTACAGGATGCTCCTTGAGAATTTTTTGACTCTTAAACATCAAATCCAATAAAAGACCTCCGTCTTTTCCACGGGGAAGATATTCGGCAATTTTCCGGCCGGAAATATCGTGGGGTGGAGTTAATACTATTTCTTTATTAATAGCCTCGCTCCATACCATAAGGTGACGGTAGCTGATACCTGCATGAAATGTAAAATCCTGAGTTCCCAATTGTTCCTGCAGAGCCGAAATCAAATCTGCTGCTTCCCGGGAACTGATTTCTCCCGCACTATAATCAAGCATAGTTTTCTCACTGGGGTTGGCTTCAGAAGAAAGGGTGACCAGATTACAGCGCAAGGCAATATCATCAGTATCCAGTTCTACTCCCATGCTTACAGCTTCCAGGGGTGACCGGCCTGTATAGTATTTACGGGGATCATAACCCATTACCGAAAGGTTGGCCACATCACTGCCAGGAGGAAAGCCTTCAGGAACCGTAGCCACTTTACCGATATGAGAATATTGGGCCAGAAAGTCAATATTAGGTGTGCGGGCATATTGTAAAGGGGTCTTATTACCCAGTTCAGCTATTTTATAATCAGCCATTCCATCGGCGAGTATCAGCAGGTATTTCATAAAAGTTTCAACTCCTTTGATTAAATAGTACTATCTCTGTTAAATTAAAGCATAAAGCATCTACAGTCAATCTTAATCGTAAGAAAGTTAATACTATGAGCAAGAGAAAAAGGATTTTAGAATAAGAAGTGCAGGAAACTAAATGATATAATCTGTTTGGGCGAGAGGGAAGTGCTTCATGATTTCAGAACTGAAAAAATTCTTCATTTCTCTTAGTTGTTCATTTGAGTATACAAATTTACCATAAGCAAATTGTCCGTATTTGAAGCTGCGCCGGCTTTCCTCGTCCATAGGTAAACTTGTATAGGGAAATACCGGAAGCCTTCCGGCTATTCCAGTAATCTATTAGCAAGTATAATAAAGAAATATTTCCAACATCGGAAGATCCGATGTTGGAAATAAATATTATTGTGAGTAATCCCTTTATCTATTGTTGAGATTTTTTAGCTGGTTTGCCTATTAAACCAAATTCATTCAGGAAGTCATCGGCACTGGCGAAAAATTCATTACTAAAGCTTTTGCCATTTTTGCCCTTAGCCTGAGCAAGCGAGTCTTTATCAGGCTTATAGCCGCCAATTGCAACAAATTGCCGCAAGATTTTCACCTCCTTTAGATTAGCTTTGTGAAAAAGGATTAAAATTATAGTTAGAATTTCAAGGCATATATGGGGAAATAAGCCATAACCTCATAAAAGAGGCAGGAAGGCGATTAATGGGATGATTGCCAACACAGTTAGAAAAATGAATGAAAGACAATTATAATATTGACTATTAATTAAGCTGATGCTATAATAAACAACGTTGCGGAGCTGTGGTGTAGCGGTTAACATGCCGGCCTGTCACGCCGGAGATCGAGGGTTCGAATCCCTTCAGCTTCGCCATATTTTATTCTCGATCTACCTGGGAAGTATCTCAGGTGATAGACATTGGTTAGCCTCGGTAGCTCAGTCGGTAGAGCAGCGGACTGAAAATCCGCGTGTCGGTGGTTCGATTCCGCCCCGAGGCACCATTAATATGCGGAAGTGGCTCAGTGGTAGAGCATCGCCTTGCCAAGGCGAGGGTCGCGAGTTCGAATCTCGTCTTCCGCTCCATTGAAAAATAGCTAAAGCGTTACCAAGGTAACGCTTTGCTCGCTCCAACAGCTTTTTTTGACAAGCTGAACGTTACTAGGGTAACGCTTATAATGTTCATTAGCTTATATTTTTTGCAGGGGCTTTTACTTGCAATAATGGCTTTAAGTTGATATAATTGTTCTTGCGCAAAAAGCATATTATGTATTATCGGGGCGGGTGGCGAAGAGGCTAACGCTGTGGTCTGCAAAATCACCATTCACCGGTTCGAATCCGGTCCCGCCCTCCATATATCTTTATCGAAAAAATGTAATTCATGGCGCCTTTCTGATGATATCTTATATGATATACTGGAAAGGCATTTTTGTTTGCAGAAAAATATAAATAGTATCATCATCCCTTGCATTATTCGAGATTTAATTCTACTTGCAAAATGGAGTGAGATTTGGTACACTAATTTTTGCGAATAGAGACTAGTCAAGGTCTTTATCACCATAATTAAATATATGCCCGGGTGGCGGAATAGGCAGACGCACGGGACTTAAAATCCCGCGACCTTTATCGGTCGTGCCGGTTCGACCCCGGCCTCGGGCACCAATTATGTAAAAAAACCAGCTTAAAAGCTGGTTTTTCAATTCTTTTGATGAAGATTTTTGAAAGAGTAATTGGTGTTCTATTGCTTTTTGAATACATTAATGGTAATATAATATCTACAGCAAAAAAATATCATACACAAAAATCCAATAATATCATAACATTAATATTGAATTGTGTCAATTGAATATTAAAAAGTTTTTCAAGACGGAAAGTGGAGGTGAATATTATTGGCATTTGGAATAATGGATATATCTTCTTCGCTAATAGAAAAACAGGCGGTAGAGGAAATTGCTAAATGTAACGAGTACACCTCCCGATATGGATTAACTCTGTCTCATCGTGATGCTGTGGAACTCTTTGAAACGCGTACTTTTGCATTAAAAAGCAATGGACGAATTGAATTCGCAGGCGGTATCATTGACAAAATCATCAGAGGATTTTGTGATTCTCCTTTTTTATCAATGCATAACTATTGCGAAACACTTCATGAACTTATCGAAATTTTTTATTTCTATAAAAATGAAACACTTGATCTCTTGAGTGATGATGATTTGCTGGAATTCATGAAAATTAGCTTTGACAGCACATGCCAGGGGTCATTGGAATTGCTTGCAGGCCGGGAACTTGCTAATATGGCGCGCAACTTACGCTGCGGATACCATCCTGATTATGTAGAGTTTTTATTAAATGTTAAGGATGATGATAGTGAATATTGAAAAGCGTCAAATTATTGACAGCAATGTTTTGAGCGGTGAATATTATTTTGCCTCAATTCTGGAAGAAGCATATACCTGCGGCCTATTAAATGACTCCGATATGGAGAATGTTCAATTTCAGTGCATTGAATTGCTTGCCAACAAAAGTGGTGAGTACTATGCTGGCGGAAGTAGTTCAATAAGAGCTGAACTTGCTCAAAGCATTATGAAATCCAATCTCTATACAGTAGGAATGTACTTGAAATCATTGTCTGATCCCGATTATGCAGTCAGTGAAATCAAAAAGGGAAGAATTTCCGCAATGTATCAAAAAGGCAGAGAATTAGTATATAGAAAATATCGTAACACAAAGCTCTTATATGAGCTGGTGCAAAAGAATAAAATTAATGTCTTGAATTATAGCTATAACGCAACCCTGAATGATGATGGCATAGGAATCTTTTTCAGATCATACAATCAAGATTATGAGGCTCATGAGTCTCCTGCATCCATCGATTATCAGCTTTGTAATCCGGTTAACGATTTGGCGGGAGTGGAGTTTATTCAAAAATATCTTGAAAACCTGTTCCTGGAAAATGAATTTTGCAGGAGTTTTGCTGCCCGGGATATTCATTTATTGCTCGGTGGCTATGATAAAGGATACAAAGATTTATTGATTAATATTTTTCAGCGGGTTTTGACAGCAGCACTGGGCTCTTGTCTGCTAAACCGCAAAACAGTAAAATTGCAGATATCACAAGAAGAAATTGAAGGTTTATATATGGTGCTGTCTGAAGATGATCTTCAATCGCTTGCTCCCAGGATTAACAGGGCAGTTGAAAAACTGTTTGCAGATCTGAACATTACAGATCTTTCACTGCGAACTTATATTGAAAAAAGTCTTCCTGATATTCAATCCAATATTGCTCATGCAGTTAACACAAACACCCTTGATAAGTTATTTGCATCTTCAACAGATCCGGATATTAGTTCCAAAATACAATTCTATTCCGGAATAAAAATGGATGATGAAAAATACCGGGAATTGATTGACGAATTGCTGGTATGCCGATATTCATCAGATAAACTTGCGCTTATAAGAGACAAGGTAAAAGCCTTTGGTGATATGGAAGATCTGCTCCTGGATGCAGAACTCAGTGAAGAAGATATGTTTGCAATATTTGATATTCTGGCAGATATTGAGATCGCAGCTTTAATCAAAAGGCACCCATTTAATTCGGATATTCAAGCCGAAGATCTGTCGGAATCTGAACAGGCTTTACACTTATATTTGAAAAGATATACTGATCGATTTCCGGAAAACAGGCAAGAAGAGATTTTTCAAATAATGAATCGTTTAACTTTACAATGATAGACTTGTTTCGGTTTAAGCAAAAAACAAGTATTATTTGAGCATATCAGCTTGCAAGTATCTAATATTTGCTTTTGCAATAGACATTCATGTCTTCAAAACCGCCGGAGATATTGCAGTTA
>JAHDSE010000001.1 GCA_018432955.1 Syntrophomonadaceae bacterium | reverse complement strand
TCAGTGTAAATCTGTTAAATCCGTGTGCGAGCGTAGCGAGCCTGTGTCTAAAAAAACTCCTACCGCAAATTTAAGTTATGTCATTAAAAATTCAGGTTTTTCAGGAAAATGTCCTGGAAATTGGGATGTTGAGCGAGTTCAATGTAAGTTATTTTCTCTTTCAATGCCCTGGCTTCGCGGCGTTTGTCTTCTGAGAGCAGCGCAGATATAGCACCCTGTCCGGCCGCATTTCCTATATTTCTAACGATATCCCTGTCAACTGCCGGAAGCAGTCCGATTGCCATGGAGTTATCCGGATCAAGGTAGTTTCCGAAGGCTCCAGCCAGGAATACCTTCCTGAGATCCTTGAATTCCATATCAGCTTCCTGCAAAAGAATATCTATAGCCGTTCGAATAGCGCCTTTGGCCAGCTGCACCTGTCTGATATCTTCCTGATTAAATACCACTGGAGAAATATTGGCATATTCCTGTTCTTCAGAAAGAACTATTTCCATACCGCGTTCTCCCTGCCGAAGCTGAAGAATATCACCGGCTTCTGTATTGAGGCTGCCATTGCTGTCCATATACTTTGCCTTTAACAGACTGGCAGTAATATCTATTATTGCTGAACCGCATATGCCCTTTGCCGGTCTTTGGCCCAGAACATTAAATCCCAGTTTGCCATCGTCACCTAAAAACACCTTATCAATGGCGCCATAGCCTGCCCTCATACCGCTGCTTATCCCTCCGCCTTCAAACGCCGGACCAGCTGCAGCTGAGGCAGCCCACATTTTGCCGCTTTTGTTCAGCACTATTTCTCCATTGGTTCCGATATCAATGAGCAAATAGCATTCTGAATTATCCACGGGAAGATTTAAAAGACAGGCAATAGTATCAGCACCAACAAAACCAGCAACCTGGGGAAGAATATAAAGTTGGGCATCTCTATTGGCCTCCAGACCCAGCTCTGCTGCCGGATATTGTATCTCATCAGCAAAAAGGCCCGCATAAGGTGCTTCAGCAAAGCCTCCGGGGTTCAAGCCCATAAAGAGATGTAATATAACAGGATTGGCAACTGCAGAAAAGCGGTAGATGTTCCCGGCAGCAATCCCTGTTTCTTCAATCATTTCTTCTATCATACTGTTAATATTGTTCAGCAGTATCTGCTGCAGCTTTAACAGTCCATCAGGATTTTCCAGGCAATAGTTTACCCGCGATATAAGATCCGCTCCATAAACTCTTTGCATATTGCCTTTTGAAGAAAAAGCCAGGCTTTTCCCGCTTTCCAGATCGATCAAGGCAGCAAAAAGACTGGTAGTGCCCAAATCCAGCGCCACCCCATAAGCCCCGGCCTTCTTTCTTCCTATATATTTGACCGTTTGATTGTCGAAGATCAGCGCATACAGTTCAATTGATGGCCGGCCAGCCCTGTCAAGGCGAGATAATTCGTTAAGATTGCTTATACTGAGATCCAGCCGGTAAGCAGCTAAAGCATGGGCCAAACGCCTGTGAATAGGAATGGGACTGTAACTGTCAATCCCGGGTATGAATATTTGTCTGCTATGCACCGGTGTCCTCTCTGCAAGAGCGGGTACATCCCGATAAAGGCTGCTTTTGGCGGCAGATGCTGAGCTGTCGAAGTCCAAAAACACTCTTAACGGCCCCTTAATAGTGTAATAACATGCCAGCCGGTAATTGTTTTTGAGCTCTTCAGGCAAAAGATACTCTCGCTCGCCTGCAGCAGGTTCACTTGAATCTCCTTCTATCCTTACTTTACATTTACCGCAAGTGCCTTTGCCTCCACATGAAGACCCGAAGTCTATCCCATTCAGGGTAATAATTTCCCATAGGTTTTTCCCGGTATAAGTCCAGCAAGTATATTCTTTTCCATCTGGCCATAGCAAATCAATTTTTACTTTTTCGGGCATTATGTCACCTGCTGTTCCCTGTAATGATTCTTTGCGGGCAGGAATAGATATTGAATCTATCACCCCTGGCAAAACCGATAGCAGTAATACCAGATTGAAGAGCAAGCTCCCTGGCCTTGCTGCTGACCGCAGCCCTGGAAACCACTATCTTTACTCCCATATTTATAATCTTCAGAATAATATCATAGGTAAGCCTTCCACTGCTAAAAAATATTTTGTCCTGGCAGTCTATTTTGTTTTTCAGGCAATAGCCAAATACTTTGTCCACTGCATTATGCCTTCCTATGTCTTCACGACTGATTATTAACTGTCCTTCATAAGCCAGGCTCATCACATGAACTCCGCCGGTTAACCTGTGCAAATCAGAGCTTTTCAGGTGAATCTGCATTAGATCAACAATATCACCGGCAGGACAGCTGATATCTTTTATTTTCCCATCTTCCTGCTTCCAGGCAGATTCGTTTCTGCAAAGCTCAATATAAACTTCATTATCATTCAATTCTATACCGCCAATATCTTCAATGCCGTTAATCTTCCCATCCTGAGCCAGATGCCCAATTAGTAATTCATCAACAAAGGAAGGAGTACAAGCTATGCTTTTATAGTATTTGCCATCTAAAAAAATATCGAAGGCTTCCTCGACTATCATTACGTCTTCAAATCCCTCTATTCTGCCATCAGGAAAATATCTATATATTAAATCCCGTATCAAATCCTTTTTCAATTCAAGCCTTCCTTCCTGTTATTACTCAGGGCAGATTTTCTGAAAGCCTTTGTGTTTTCATTTTAACTGAGCTCTTTTCACGTTAATTACGTCACAAATGAGAAAAAGGCGGCAATTCGCCGCCCTAAAGCTCTTTTAGGCTTATTCGGGTTTCGTTTCTGCCATTAAAGCGAAAGCGAAAATAAATACCCACACCAGAGAAACCAGTAACGCATTTGTTGCTGCGCTCCAATCTCCTTGCGCGACCATTTTATTGCCTATGCTGTAATAAACATTAAATCCTACCAGACCAACTCCAGTAAGAATAAAAATCAATTTTTTAGTACCACCTGATAATTGGTATTTCTTTGCCCAACCGCAAAACTTCAAGAATATATAGGTAGATAAAATAACCAACAAAAGTACTACCAGCGGATTATTCCATACACCTCCGCCAGACTCTGCAGCAGCCGAACCAAAAATTGCTAACACTTCTTCACCCCCCTCATAAATACTTTTTAAAATTATTTTAATACTTTTAAATCACTTACACAACATGAGAAAGCTTTTAAGAATAATACTATAATACTATTATCCTATAACAGCATTCTTCTGTGTATTATTA
>JAHDSE010000057.1 GCA_018432955.1 Syntrophomonadaceae bacterium | reverse complement strand
AATCTAACTTTTTTCGCACTTCTAGTCTCGCTGTTCTGTTTTATCAAGAACTTAAGTCTCTTATTACCAGAGACTCCTGCGCTGCACTCTCGCTGCGCGCAAAAATTATATTACCATCCTCCCCGACAAATGTCAACATAATATTTTAACTTATTCTTAACAAAAGACGAATAATTTTATTCCTAATCTAAAAAAACACAAAAATGATTATGTTCCCTTAAATAATGTGATGATTGTTTCTTGGATAAGGCATATACTTTCTACAAGCTGCTATTATTTTGCTCAGCAGTAATAATGCAGCTGTTACTCGAATCAAACCCCAAAAACACTTCTTTTCCTTCATATAGATTGAGCTCCAGAAAATGATTGGTAGTCAGATAGGATAGGAAAGTCATCTCCTTGACTACGATATCTATTTGCATGAATATTCCATTGTTCCTTATGTCCTTAATAACACCTTTAAATGAATAGTCTTTCTCCACTTTTTCGTTGGCAATGGTAATATTTTCTGGTCTCACTCCAAGATAAGCAAATTTTTCAGTCCTATCACTCATTGTTTTGTCTCCTAATAGTTCCGAAAATTCATGGCATCTTAAAGTAGACAATTGAATAAGATTTTTCATTCCAACAAATTGAGCAACAAAAAGGGAGACCGGTTGGTTAAAAATTTCCTCCTTGGAGCCAGTCTGCATTATAGCCCCGTCTTTGATAATTCCCAAGCTGCTGGCCAGATAGTAAGCTTCCCGAAAATCATGAGTTACCATAATAGTAGTAGTTTTCAGTTTTTGATGCAGCTTTTTCAGTTCAGCTTCTATAGTCTCTTTTATCCCTGCATCCAGTGCTGACAGTGGTTCATCCAGCAAAAGAATATCCGGTTCGACAATTAAAGCCCTGGCCAGTGCCACACGTTGTTTTTCGCCACCGCTGAGGTAGACCGGGTAACGTTCCAGAATATGTTCTATTTCCAATAGTTCTACCAGTGTTTCATAATTCTTATGAAACCGGCTACTTTTGCCGTCCTTTTTAAACCTTAACCCATATTTGATGTTATCCTTGACCTGCATATGAGGGAAAAGTGCCAAATCCTGATAGCATATTGATATATTGCGTTCTTCGGGTCTCTTTTCACTAAGATCCTTTCCATTAATAATAATATTACCTTTTGTTAAAGGTTTAAGCCCGGCAATTGATTCAAGCAATACAGTTTTCCCCGTTCCGGTTGGTCCCAGAAGAACAAAAAATTCTCCTGAATCTATTGCGAGGTTTATATCCTTTAAACTGAAATTTCCCAGTTGCAGGGAGAGCTGCCTTAACTCAATCATATGATTTCCCCCTTGCTGTGGTTGGTGGCCAGGAGCCTTAAAATAATGAAGACCATCAGGCAAATAATGATCAGGATTATGCTTACCGGTACGGCGTACATCATTCCATAAGCAGTAAACCTTTCATATATAAGGGTAGGCGCAATCATCGGATGATAAGCCAGGATTATTACTGCTCCAAACTCGCTGATAGCCCGTGCCCAGGTCATTATCATTCCACTCAGGATATCTCGCCAGGCCAGGGAAATAGTAATCAAGAAAAAAGTCTGGCTGTGAGTAGCCCCCAAAGTACGGGAAACATTCTCCATTCGGGGTGAAACCCATTTAAAGGCTTCTTTGGCTGAGTTAATCAAAAAAGGCATGCTGACAAAAGTCATGGCAATAACAATTGCAGAAAAGGTACCCAAAACTTGCAGTCCCATACTTTCCAGAAACTGCCCTATCCATGAACGGGGACTGAGGACAGTCAGCAGACAAATACCCGCTACCGGGTGAGGAATTACGACAGGGATATCCACTATACTCTCCACAAAACTTTTGCCCCGGAATTCTTTCCTGGCAAGCAAATAGGCAAAAGGTACTCCGAGAATAAAAGAAACTATTGTTGCTGCAGTAGCCGCCCCCATGCTTATATATATAGATTGCAAAACATCCTTATCTTTAAGGGCTTCCAGGACAATAGACGGGTTAGTCCAGAAAAGAGGATTAATCATAGGATAGACGAAAAAAAACAGTACTATCGTGCCTGTTAAAAAAGAAATAACAAATAGTATTTCAAATCTTTGTTTAGACATTCTATCCTCCCTCAATATTTTCGTATAAGATACAGAGGCCAGGCAAAAGTCCATACACTTAAGAACGCAAGTCGCCATCCCTGGCACCGCTGCACTAGTCCATCCGTGGACGTCGCCTTGTCTACTATTTTAAAAACGTCCAATAAGCGTACGCACCCTGTTTACGCCTCCAGCGACCTCTGGCAATTGCTCGATTTCAGCTTTTAACTCGTTTTGAAAGCCTATTTTGACAAGCTGAGAGGTTGGGCTTAAGCCCAACCTCTTTACTTACAAAATTTTAAGCTTATTGTAAAAGTGCTTTTAAATCCTCGGGCATGCCCTCGCCATTTACCGGAATCTGGTCTGGTATGGGCTGACCATTGGCTTCCAGAATCTTCAGACCTTGTTCACGGTCAAAGAAAAACTCCATAAATTCCAGAGCAAGTTCAGTGTTTTTGCCAGCACTGGGCATGGTTATCCCATATGCTATGGGGGCACCTACCCGGGTAACGGTTTCTCCGGGTTCAGAA
This sequence comes from Syntrophomonadaceae bacterium, assembly GCA_018432955.1. GTDB lineage: Bacteria > Bacillota > Syntrophomonadia > Syntrophomonadales > Syntrophomonadaceae > SV3-B162. The sequence continues at coordinate 8,905 of JAHDSE010000057.1, read as the reverse complement.
CCTGCGGTTTCCAGGCTTGCCTGTTTGTAGAATTCCTCATGTTTAAGCTCGCTGAGATTAATTTTTCCCGGCAATTCAACCCACTTAAATATTGGGTTAGCTTGAGCATGCTGACGGGCTACGGTCTCATATTCAAAAGCATAGTCCAGAGCGCCAGTTTCCAGTAAAGAGATCAGCTCAACAGATTTGGGACGGATATTTTCCTCTGGGCAAGCATCACTCAATTTCTGGTATAAACCAGGTTCTTCATATCTTATTTCAGCCAATTGCCAGCACAGAACACTGCGGTATCCGCAGGGATCATCATTGGGATTGCTGTGACCGTAGTCAACATCTTCTCTCAAAAGAACTTCATACCAGTTGTCTTTGTTTATTTCATCAGCATATTTACTATCATCAGTGTACATGATAACCATGGAGTTATTGGAAAACAGAGCATTCCATCCAGTATAATCCGGGATCATGGAATCAATAATCTCGTAGTCTGCTGAAGCAAAGATGTCTACTTCTTGTCCCAGATCTACAATTTCACGGCTAAGGGCCGTACTTCCGCCGGATTTTCTTTGAACATCAACTTTAGGATTCAGGGTTTCAAATTCTTTTTCCAGGGCTTCAAAAGGAATAGCCAGGCTTCCTGCATGATATAATACTATCGTGCCTTCAAGCTCTGATACTTGGTCTGCTGGAGCAGGAGTCTCGCTTTCAGTGCTTGTACCGCATCCGGCAACCAGACAAACGCTGAAAGCCAGAATAAGTAAACATACAATCCACTTGTTTCTTTTTAACATCTTTAATATTTACCTCCTTAGATCTTTATTTTATCGACTAAAAAGTAAAAAACCGCACCTCCTTTATCTGTGATATTATAAATTCCTTTTCAGGCTCCATCCTCTGCTTCATTGCCAGGCAGCTTGATAATATACCCTTTAAATAAAAAAACACGGTTATACCGTGCAGAATAAGATGTCTAAAGCCCAATGATTCAGGACGCCCTCACATATCATCTTCTTTCCAAACACGGGAGGCCAGATGATTTCTCATCTAACCCATCGGCTATCCAATCCTGGATCTCAGGCCTTTAGACTGGAGAGCTCGAAGATAACAATTATTAACTTGTTTTGAGAATAGTTTCTTTTGGGTTTACTTCTATAATGGGATCAGTATTTCCTGCAAAATAAGCAGAATATTTTTCTTGTTTCATGTCAGTATTCTGCTTATTTTGACAAATATTTTGAAATTATGTCATATTTTCGACAGACAATTATTTACACTCACGAGAATATCCAGTACAATAATTGGGTGGTAAAAAAGACTTATACTTTATACTGTTGATAACGGAAGATATTTCTACACCTTTTTCACGGATTTAATAGTATAGATAGTTGATGATATTATTTCCCTCAACTAAGGAGTTAATTATGAGCAAAAAAATGTCTGGCATCATATTAGCATTAATTGCCTTTCCTTTTTTGTGGCTGCTGCTTTTTGATTTCAAACCCCTCTATCCAGAGAAGATTGTAACAGAGACCATAGCCCTGACAACTGTTTCTATGGCATTGTTCTTCATCAGAAAATTTGCTCTCACAGAACTTCTGCTTCCCTGGGCGCTTTTTGTTACAGGCCTGCAGATAGATCTCCTGGAGGACTTGTTTCTCCTGGAACCCACAGTTGCCAACTTTTTCACCTTACTCGAGGATCTTGCTTTTGCAGCCAGCGTTATACTTATTATTTATATAATGTATAAGAAAGCCATGCAAAGAAGAACTATTCAAGCTGAACTCCATCTGCAGTCCTTGGCTTTAAAATCATCACTGGACGGAATTGCCATTATGAACGAACATGGAGAATATATTTACGTCAATCAGGCCCTGGCAGAAATTTACGAATACGATGACCCGACTGAACTACTGGGTAGAAACTGGAGTGATTTCTGGGTAAAAGAAGCCAACCAGGACCTGATTTTTGAAGATATTATTCCAGATGTAATAAGAGTAGGCAGACAACAAATACAGGCAGTGGCCCCCAGGAAAGATGGTTCCCGTTTCTATAAGGAAGTCTCTCTGGCAGCAATAAACAAAGGGCAAGTGGTCGCCGTAGTGAGAGATATAAGTGAACGCAGAAAAGCAGAAAAACAAATCCGTGAACAATATGAGGATCTGCAAAGCAGTTATGAAGAAATCACTGCCCTGAATACACAGTTGCAGGAATACCAGGACAAACTCCTGGGAAGCAATAGCAGACTCCGTCAACAATATGAGGACCTACAGAGCAGTTATGAAGAAATCACTGCCTTGAATACTCAGCTGCAGGAATACCAGGACAAACTCAAAGAAAGCAATCATCGACTCAGCAATAGCGAAGAACGTCTCGAGTTAGCCCTGTGGGCATCTGAGGAAGCTCTCTGGGACCTGGATATTCCCACAGGCAAAGTAATATTCAGTAATAAATTAAGTGAAATTCTGGAACATAAACCCGGAGAAATTGAAGGACATATAAATAGCTGGTTAGAGCGGATTCATCCCGATGATGCCCATGAAGTACTCGAAAAATGGAAGGCGTATTTAAAAGGGCTCACTCCCTATTTTGAAGTTGAACACCGGCTGAGAAAAAAATCGGGTGAATGGGTCTGGATTCTGGATAAAGGTAAAGTAGCTTCCCGTGATCCCGACGGCAAAATAATCAGGGCTATCGGTACTTTTCAGGAAGTAAGTCAAAAAAAGGCTATGGAGGCTGCTCTCAGGCAAAGTGAAAACCTCTACCGCTCACTGGTTGAAGCTGTTCCGGAAATTATTACACACATGGATATTAACGGCAATTATACCTGGGTCAATAAACAGGGCAAAGAGTTTTTTGGTGACGATTATTATGGACATCATTATAGTGAATATTTTGCTTTTGCCAGTGATGCCCGGGCTGCCAACAAAACCGTGGAATCACTGCTGCAGGGTAATCAGCAGCTTTTGCTACTAGAAACCCTGCATATCAGAAAAGACGGGCAGGAGCGCCTTCTGCGCTGGCAGTCCAAAATTTTAAAAGATGAGAACCAGGTATCTGGTATACTATCGACTGCCCGTGACATTACTGATTACAAGAAAGCCGAAGATAAACTGCGGGAAAGCCAGGAACGCTATCGCAGGCTATTTGAAGACAGTCCTATCGGTCTCTTGAAATGTGATGCACAAGGAAATATTATCCAACTCAATAAACGATGCCGGGTATTACTGGGCTTATCTTTGAAGGTCAGTCCCGAAAAGCTGAATCTGGTGACCCCTGATAGCCCTCTGCAAATCCTGCCGCAGGATTATTTGCGCGAAATGCTGAATCTAGGTAAAGATTTTCATAGAGAAGTAAAGCTTTCCAGCTCAGGGGATGAGGAAACCTGGTTCAATGTTAACGCAGATCCTGTATTGGATTACAAAGGTCACCTTATTGAAGTACTGGTAAGCCTGGAAGATATCAGTAAACAGAAAAAAGCCCAGGAAAAGATTCAGTACCTTAGTTTTCATGACAGCCTTACCGGCCTGTATAACCGGGCCTTTTTTGACCATGAATTTCAACGCCTGGATCAATCCCGGCAGTTGCCTCTGAGTATTATCATCGGGGATCTCAACGGTTTGAAGCTGCTCAATGATGCTTTTGGGCACTTTGAAGGAGACAAGATGCTTAAGAGAATTGCCGGAATTCTTAAATCTGTATGCCGCGAGGAAGACATCGTCGCCCGCTTTGGTGGTGATGAATTTGTTATCCTCTTACCTCAGACCAATCATAAAACCGCCAGCGAAATCTGTGCCCGGATAAAAATGGCCTGTCAGGCAGCCGATGAAAGCCCTATCCCTCCCAGCATTGCCCTGGGTACAGCTACCAAGACAGCTAAAGAAACAGATATTTTTGAAGTTTTGAGAGAAGCCGAGGATCTTATGTATGGTAATAAGCTCCTGGAAAGCAAAAGCACTCGCAATGCTATTATTTCCTCACTGGAGATCAGTCTGCATGATAAAACCTGGGAAACCAGGGAACACATCGAACGCTTGCAGGAAATGGCCAGAAAATTTGCCCCGGCTCTATGGCTTTCAGAAAATGACCTGGAGCGCCTGCTTTTACTGGCCCGTCTTCATGATATAGGCAAAGTGGTTCTGGCTGAAGAATTATTAAATAAGCAAGGCCCTTTTACACTGCAAGAGCAAGAAAGCTACAGGAAACACCCGGAAACCGGCTATCATATAGTGCAGTCTTTTAATGAACTCTCCATAGTTGCTGAAGAAATCCTGACCCACCACGAGAAATGGGATGGAAGCGGTTACCCCCAAGGGCTCACCGGTGAAGATATACCTTATCTAAGCAGGATATTAAGTATTATCCACGCTTATGACCTGCTGACCCATTATAATACTGCCGGTGAAACACTTTCGCATACTCAAGCATTGGATAAAATGCGAGAATTTTCGGGGTTCTCTTTCGATCCTGCCCTTCTTGACTTGTTTATTCAGACCTTTAAATAGATATTTCAAACTTGCTCCTGAAGCTTAATTAGAGCATAATAAAGTGAAGTTGCTGTTTTTCAGGTGATAATAATGGAAGGAAGGGTTCGGTGGAAAAGTCTTCTTACAGTATCAGCAAGGAAATTTCAGGCTCCATAGGTGATCTGGGTACTTTTCTGCCCTATGTTATCGGGGCTATTACTATTGCCGGGCTTGATGCAACCGGGGTTCTTTTGATGTTTGGTCTTATGTATATTTTCACCGGATGCTTTTATAGAATCCCTGTACCGGTACAACCCATGAAAATCATCGGTGCGGCCATACTTATCCATCACCTGACAGCAGGCGAAGTAGCAGCAGCAGGACTAATGATGGCCGTAGCCCTTCTGTTTTTAGGAATAACCGGACTGGTCGACAAGCTGGCCAGGCTCACACCTGAAAGTGTTACCTACGGTATTCAGGCAGGACTGGGGGTTAGCCTGGCTCTATTGGGTTTAGATTTTATCAAAACTGATCCCTTTCTGGGGTTAATCGTTCTCTTGCTTATGCTTTTTCTCTTTGCCAGCCACAGAATTCCTGCTTCCATTGTCGGTGTTGTGGGCGGAACCATTCTGGCCTTTATTATTCACCCCGGCCTCAGCTTTCCCGAGTTGTCACCTGGATTTAATCTTCCTTCTTTAACCCTGCCCCAGTGGGCTGACTTTAACCGCGGTTTTACCCATGCATTTCTCCCCCAGCTGCCCTTGACCCTGACTAACTCGATACTGGTAACGGCTGCCCTGGCTCATAATCTTTACCCTGATAAAGCTGAACGGGTGAGTCCCAAAAACCTCTGCCTGACTCTGGGTATAGGCAATATTATTGCTGTGCCTTTGGGCGGTTATGTCATGTGCCACGGCAGTGGCGGGCTGGCAGCTCATCACCGTTTTGGGGGCAGGAGCGGATTAACTACAATAATAATGGGTGTTTTCCTCTTGTTAACTGGAATAATTCTGGGTCCTTCAGGAGTGGATTTATTAGGGGTTATTCCCCGGGCTGTACTGGGCTCACTCCTCTTTTACAGCGGCATTGACCTTTTGATGGGGGTCAAGGAATTAAAGGAAAAGAAGCAGGTCTATGCTTTTATCATAGTAGTCATTGTTAGCGTAGCTGTAAATCCTGCCATAGCTTTTCTTGCCGGTCTGCCTCTGGTTTACTGCCTAAACCGGGGCTGGGTGAAGATATAAGCTTGTTAAATAAGCTGTCAGAGCGAGCAAAAAAAGGCGAAGGTGGACAGCTTATTTCTTTTTCTTTTCCATGGCAGCTTTCATAATCTCGCCCAGGTTTTGACCAATGTCGTCCTGATCAGCATATTGTTTGATGAGCCTCTGATTTGCCCGGCTGCTGTTTTTCCCTTTGCGGAAAATATCGTTGTCATTTTGTTTTTCCGGCTGACGGTGTCCACAGCCAGGGTCAGAGCAAACCAGGGTTTTTCCCCTCTTCCCATTCACCAGCAGCATTGGCTTCCCGCAAACAGGGCATTTGGTCTTGCTGATATTATCAGCCTTAAAAACCGCAGCATCTTCTCTGATTGCTTTCACCATTTCCACTGTATTGGTCCTAATCCCGGCAATGAAATCGGCCTTTCTGCCTTTTCCCCGGGAAATATCGCTTAAGCGCCTTTCCCATTCTGCAGTCAACTCGGGAGAGCGTAAAATCTTTGGAGCCAATTCCACCAGTTGTTTCCCCTTTGAAGTAGGCAGGAGGCTTTTGCCGTTCCTTTCTATATAGTAGGTATTGAGTAATTTTTCTATAATCTCTGCCCTGGTAGCTGGAGTACCCAGACCACTGCCTTTCATTGATTCCCGCAATTCCTCATCTTCGATAAACTTGCCGGGATTCTCCATCGCAGTCAGTAAAGTCGCTTCTGTAAAACGCGCCGGTGGTTTCGTTTTTGAGCGGTTTAATTTACAGCTCTGGACCTTTTTCTTCTCGCTTTTTTGCCGGCGACGAAGAACCTGTTCAGGCAATACTTCCTTTTCCCTGTCATCTTTTTCCTTGGCAACAGAACTCACAGTTCTCCAGCCTTTATCAATTTCCACTTTACCCCGTGAAATAAAATTCTCCCCGTTTACTTCGGTAATTATCGTTGTTTGTTCATAGCGATAAGGCGGATAGAGTACCGCCAGAAATCTTCGGGCTATCAGATTATAGAGTTTTTTCTCCTCAGCCCCTAATTTATTCAGGTTCAAAGCTTCTTCAGTGGGAATAATGGCGTGGTGATCAGTTACTTTACTATTATCCACAAAGAGCTTCCCCGGTATCAGTTTTCTAGCCAGAAGGGGTTTGACCAGTTCAGCATAAGGTCCTGTCCCCATAGCCTTTAAACGCACCGGCAGGGTAGGTACGATATCAGCGGTGATATAACGGGAATCGGTACGCGGGTAAGTTACTATTTTATGTTCTTCATACAGGCGCTGCAGAACAGAGAGGGTTCTCTGGGCAGAGAAATTCAAGATCCGGTTGGCATCTCTTTGTAGTTCTGTTAAATCATAGGCCAATGGAGGCTTTTCAGCCCTGGACTCTGTTTTCACTTCGCTGATTATCCCGACTTGCCCCTGCACACGCTGCTGAATTGCTTCTGCTATGCTGTGTTCAAATATTCGACTCTGCCCCCCTTTGGCCCGCCAGTCACCAAAATATTCTCCAAAGCTGGCTCGGATAGTCCAGTAATCCCTGGGTACAAACTGTTCTATTTCTTTCTCCCTATGTACGATCATAGCCAGTGTAGGGGTCTGTACCCTGCCGGCGTTCAACTGGGCATTATGCTTGCAGGTCAAAGCCCGGGTGACATTCAGGCCGATCAACCAGTCGGCTTCTGCCCGGCAAACGGCAGCGTCATACAGGCGCTTATAATCTCTCCCATCTTTAAGATTCTTAAAACCCTCGCGGATAGCAGCATCGGTCTGGGATGATATCCAGAGACGTTTCACAGCTTTTTGCCATCGGACTTTGTCCATTATCCAGCGAGCTACCAGTTCTCCCTCCCGGCCTGCATCAGTGGCAATAACAAGTTCATTTATGTCTCCCCGCTGCATTAGTTTCTTGACCACCTGAAATTGATGTGAGCTCTGTTTTATTACCTTTAATTTCATTTTTTCAGGAAGCATAGGCAAGTAGTCCATTCTCCACTCCTTATACTTCTGGTCATATTCATGGGGTTCTGCCAGAGTAAGCAGGTGTCCCAGCGCCCAAGTTACAATATACCTGGGACCTTCAATATAACCCCTTTTTTTGTCATTGCATTTCAATACCCGGGCAATTTCCCGGCCTACACTGGGTTTTTCTGCCAGCACTAATGTTTTCATCTTTCCCCTCCGCCATAATCTTTTATCAGTTTACTTTGCAGCATATGCTCTGGCTTAACAGTAAGCGGCTTTCACATAATTCTCATTTTGTTTCATCAATAAATGTACGCAGATTTCCAAAATAGCGTTCCTCGTCTGCAAATATTATGTCATTATGATCGGCATAAGGAATAATCACCATTTTTTTATCTTCTGCTCCCAGATTTTCCAAAATCAACTGCCCTTCAGGCAAAGGGACCAGGCTGTCATATTCACCATGAAGCAGGAGAGCCGGGCAATGCGTTTCCGCAATCATATCCAGGCATTCATGCTCAATGCGATCCAGGGCTTTATCAGGGGCAGGAAGTCCGAAGTGCCGAATAAGCCTGCTGATACTGGCAAAACCACTCTCAATGATCAAGCCTTTTATCTCCTGCTGATAATGATAAGCAAGCTCCAGAGCAGACATGCTCCCCAGTGACCTGCCCATTATCCATAAGCCAAAATTGGAGTCCTGCCGTGATAATTTTTCTCGAACTTTTTTGTATATAATATGAGCATCCTCAATCAATTTACTGAAGCTGGGCTGCCCCCCACTGGCACCATAAGCTCGGTAGTCAGCCACTATCAACTTGATTTTTCTTCTGCGGTAAAATTCAGCAATATCATTATAGTCACTTACCACCTCTCCATTGCCGTGGAAGTATAGTATGGTCGGCCAATTCTCTTTATCAGCATAAATCCGGCAGGATATTGAAATATCTTTTTGAACTTCTATGAACAAATCGCAAGCTTCTTCTGGACAGATTAAAAAATCCTTTCTGGGATAGAATAAATAATGAAATAATGAAGGCTGGTCCAAAGGGGTATAATCAGGCATATTTTGCTCCTTTCTGCTTTCATTTTATAGTATCATCAACCATTTGGTCGGCGCTGTCATCCTGGGGCAAGCCGAAATCCAAAGTTTTCCCCCCAGGAAACTGTGGATATAAAGTAAGCAGCACACTCGAGCTCAGAAGATATCCTGATTTTTTAATTATGCCAAAAAATCCAGCTCATTCTACAATTGAATCAGGAAAGAATTACTCTCCAATCATTTTT
>JAHDSE010000128.1 GCA_018432955.1 Syntrophomonadaceae bacterium | reverse complement strand
CCAGGTTCAATGGCTTATCCAGGGAGCAAAGGGATTTGGCAGAGGCCAGCCATAAAACTGAGCCAGGCCAATGTACAGTGCTATTAAAAATACCAGAGAGAATACCCAGAGTTCCCTCATCATCTGCTTTTTTAAGAGGGATGGCACTTCCAGCAAAACCATGAGAATATAGATTAATGCCAAATAAACTATCATAAACGCACTTCCCCGGTGGAATTATTATCTGAAAACAAAAGAACTGTCAGTAAGGTAGCTTCTTCTGATATTGAATTCAACCCTGATATCAGTATCGACCCTGGAGAAAAGGTCGGGCCAGTCCTCATTTATTTTCTGCCACAGGTCCGGATAAGCAGCTTCAATCATTCTGCCCCAGCCAAAAATGTCACTGCCCAGTTTTTGCGCCTTATCAATACAGAGCTGGATTTCATGCTGTATTTCCTTATTGGCAGTTTCCTCGATTTTCTTTATCATTCCCAGTTTCAGAACCTCTCCGCTGAAATCCTGTCCATAATAATTGCCTTCAGCTTTAAGGGATATTTCCATAATAATTTTGTTGTCCTTTAGCAACGGTTTTATTGCAGCCTGAGAACGGGTCAGTTCCAGGGTTATCAGGCCTTTTTCGCCTTTAAAGGGAGAAGAAATATCCATAATTCCGCCCTGTATTATTCCCGGGGTTTGCCAGCGATAGCCGCGGCTTTCCCGCTCATTGAGCGATCCTACCATTTTATGGCTTTTAAAAACGGCTGCTCCATCCAGCTTGATAAAACTGCCTTTCTCATCTTTTTCCAGTGTAACCTGAGGGACCAGGGGATCGATTCCCGGGGTTCGGAGTTTAAATAAAAAATCCCCCAGGGTGAGCGGTACATATATTCCGAGTTGTTTTTCCTGAATTTTGAGCATTTTGGCAATAGCCGGATAGGAATACGGCTCCAGTGGAGCTTCAGCTTGCATAATTTCTTCGGGGGTGGCCCCGATGGCTATGGCAATTATGGCGCTTTTACGGGTATTGCGGTTACGGGAAAAAAAATCAGCAAACAGAGCTGCATCATGGCGGCACATATTTTCTCCCATGACAAATACATTGGTTTGCGCCCATAATGGAAAGCGCGGTAATACCAGATTGCTTTTCCGGGCCGCTTCAGTGATTGTCGCACCCCTGGCAGAAACTATTTCAAATGGAAGCTGATCAGCTGGCAGGGGCTGGGATGGATCAACAGGTTTGGCCAGCTGTACAGATACGGTGTATTCCTGGTTCTCCCACTCCAAGCCCAGGCCGGCAGCTACGGCTGCATTGCCGATTTCTACGGGGTGACAGGCACTGAGCGACATAAGAAGGGCAAGCAATAAAAACAGGGGCAGCCATTTCTTTTTTCTGATGGTCACCGTGTATTATTCCCCCCTGTTCTGCCGCTGCTGGTTTAGCATTCCTTCCAGGTAGGGACGCTGGGTGTTGCTGAACCAGGGGCGTCGGACCACAATATCCGTGATTTGCTTGAGATCAAACGGAGCCAGGGGAGAAAGATAAGGCAAACCGAAAGAAGACAGTGAAACCATGCGGCTCAACATTAAGAGCAGCATTATCATTATGCCCAGGAATCCCAGGAGAGCCGAAGAAAACAAAAAAGCGAACCGGGCGATGCGGATAATCATTCCGGCACTGTACGAGGGAGAAATAAAGGAAGCTATACCGGTAAAGGCTACCACCACCACCATGGGTGTTGACACCAGCCCGGCCCTGACTGCGGCATCGCCTATTATCAATGCCCCCACTATACTTACTGCCGGACCTACGGCGCGTGGCAGGCGCAGTCCTGCTTCACGCAGCATTTCAAAGGTGGTTTCCATTATCAGGGCTTCCACAAAAGCGGGAAAGGGGACTCCGCGGTGAGTCGCGGCTATGGTTAATAAAAGGTCGGTGGGAATCATTTCATGATGGTAGCTGATTACTGCCACATACAGTGAAGGGAGCAACAAGGCCACCCAGAATGCCAAAAAACGCAAAATACGAAAAAGTGAGGCTGCATAATAATGAGTATAATAATCCTCGGGGGAAATCCAGAACTGAGGGAATGAAACCGGCAGTATAAGTGCCATGGGAGAACCGTCTACCATAATGCTTACCCGGCCTTCCAGCAGCTGTCCGCATACATGATCAGGTTTTTCCGTATGTTCGACCTGGGAAAAAAGGGTTTTTTTATAGTCTACAATCAATTCGGTAATATAATTGCTGTCCAGAACAGCGTCGATATCTATTTTTTCAAGCCTTTGTTTTATTTCTTCCACCAGTGCCGGCGGGGCTATCCCCTCTATATAACACAGAACTACATCAGTCCGGGTGATTCTTCCCAGGACAAAGCTTTCCATTTTTAAACTGCTGGACTTTATTCTTCTCCGCAAAAGAGCGGTATTAAAGCGCAGTGTTTCCGAAAAGCCTTCCTTGGGGCCGAAAATCACTACTTCATTTTCCGGGGTTTGTACAGGACGACCCTGCCATAAGCGGGTTCCAGCCACCAGCCCTTTGCTGCTGCCATCAATCAGCAGGACTGTGTCACCGGAATTAATGTGATGGCATAGCTCATCAATAGATTCCAGCATTTTGAGATCGGCAAGTGAAAGGATATTTTCTTTGATTATAGCGAGATTATCCTGATCCAAAACAAAATCTTGAAGCATATTTACTTCCAGCATGATTGGTTTCAGCAGGTGCTCTTCAAGCTCTTTACGATCTACCAGCCCGTCAAAATATATCAGCAGAGCACGTTTTTTAAAATCCCGGCCAAAGTTGAATTCTTTTAAGACAGCATCTGAACATCCTTCCAGGCGCTCCTTTAGCTCCCGGAGGTTTTCATCCAGGTTGGCGGATATAGCTTGGTTTGCCTTCATCGGGCAGTTGTTATTTTCCCGCAGGTTTTTTCGCTTGCTGATGTAGCGCATGTTTTTCCTCCTATAGCGGATAGTTGATATCAATAGAGGATTTTGCATAATTAGCTTTTTAATATGATTCGTTGGGTACTTTAGTACTGTCATACTTAAGGCAATGCCGAAGTATCTTAAGATTCACCCTCCGGGCACTACTGATCTTCGCTTCGCTAACAATTGTAAAGGAATATTCCCAAGCCGGTTCTTTGACAGCGAATATTTTGGTCTTTTTCTATTTTTACCCGCTGCTACTAATTTATTCAGAAAATTGACCGCAATCTTCTTCAGGATTATTGCCTGCAGGATTCCCCCTGGCATCTATTTCCGGATCTGGCTTGAAGAGCGCAATTAAAAACAACAGGAATGGAATAAAAACAAAAAAAGCTAAGTAGACCATCGGAACAACTTGTTCATAGAGCCGGGTGAGTTCCCAGAGGTTTTGGCTTATCAGGATACAGCCAACCCCTATGATAACTGAGCTGGGAGCAGCCAGGAAACGATAATCCCTGAGTCCGAATACATACTGGGCAGTATAACAGGCCATGAACCAGGGTATGGTTACCGTTCCGAATATACCCAGTATCCAGATTCCAATAAAAACAATATCCAGATTTTGAACAAAATCGCCAATCTGTATTATGGATACGGCGATGAAAGTGGGGAAAGTAAGTATAATACTGGATTGAACACCGAAAAGCATGATAACTGCAACGACAGTAAGACTTATTATGAGTATATAGGTAAAAAGCGCCTTGATTGCGATTCTGGCGGCCTGTTCTTTTTTTCTTAAAAAATAGGCAAAAGTGAGCACCGGCATCATTTTTCCGAAAACAAAGGAAGCAAACAGTATTCCCACGAACAGATTCTGGTATTCCAGGTAAGCGAAGGGCAGGAGGTTTTCCGGGTCGGTGTTTTGATTAAAAGCCAGCAGCAGGATAATTGCAGTGAAAAGCATACCTGTTGGCACTATAATCTCTGCAATGCGCGCCATACTCGTTAAGCCGGTTTTAATACTGACCAATCCGGCCAAAAGCAGCAGAGCAATCAGAATACTTATGGGAGTGGCGGGTAAAACATTGGTTACCATGAAATCTACAAAAAAACGCAGAGAAAAGCTGGCTGCCAGTATAAAAACAATTATGTAGAAAAAACACAGTATTTTATTGAGGGGTTTTCCCAGGTATTCTTCAAACATCAGAGGAAAGGGGTTTTTACTTTTCTTAATAAGGCAAGCATATAAGAAGATAATTAAAATACCGGGTACAACAGCCAGTAAAGGGGCAATCCAGGCATTTTGATATAAAATAATAATCAGCCTCTTGGGTGCCTTTAAAAAAGCCACTGGCATTACCAGGAGGATTAGCATACAGTATAACTGGAAATCTGTCAGGCGTTTCATATATTAATTATCTCCTAAAAATTTGCTCCACAAATATTTTCACCAAAAGGCAGATTAATATGACAGATCTGGAAAGATTTTTTGCTCCGGGGATATTGGCTCAAGGGAGATCCTGTCTCACAGCCGGCAAGTTTAGCCTCCGGGAAGAACCAAAAATTATTTTTTCTAAGCTTGATGGTAAAAAGTGAATAAAAGGGGATTTTGAGTTATATACTATCATTGAGAAAGAAAACAGGATTTTCAATTTTTTGAAAAAAGGAGGGATAATAGTAAATTGAAAGCAACAGGAATTGTTCGCCGCATAGATGACCTGGGCAGGGTTGTCATACCCAAGGAGATTCGCAGGACTTTACGTATTCGTGAGGGTGACCCTCTGGAAATTTTTGTTGACCGTGAAGGTGAGGTAATACTCAAAAAATATTCCCCTATTGGAGAACTGGGGGATTTTGCCAAGGAATATGCAGACTCGCTGCACGAGACCATAGGCCATATTTCTATGATAGCCGACCGTGATGTAATTATTGCCCTGGCAGGAGCCAATAAAAAAGAATTTCTTGGAAAAGCCATTGGCAAGGCTGTGGAAAGAGCACTGGAAGAAAGGACTACCCTGGTAATAAATGATATTCAGGCAGCAGACGATGAAGACCTGCATGTTATAGAGAGTGAGGATCGGGAATATACCATCAAATCTCAGGTAATTAGTCCTATTATTACCCAGGGGGATCCTATAGGGGCAGTGATTATTGTCAGAAAGGAACCGGGCAGCAAACTGGGGGATATGGAAATCAAGCTGGCTGAGACAGCAGCAGGTTTTCTGGCTAAACAGATGGAGCAATAAGATTGATATTTTATAAGCGGTCTTATTTATAAAAGATAAGATCGCTATTTTTTTGTCAGAACGTTTTGTGTTAAGAAATATGCTCATCGGAAAACTCAAAATAAAAGAAAAAGCGTTAGCTTTTTTACAATAATCACTAATTATTAATTACTAATTACCAATTAGCAACTGGGGTGTGGGTGCTTACTAGAAAGGAAGCCGTCAGTTTTCCTTTCCTGAATTACTAAATTAATTACTAATTACTAATTATGGTATAATAGAGCTCACGAAAACAGGGAGGGCAGAATGAATAAGAAACAGGATTTCCTGAAGGGTGCCATGGTACTGAGTATCGCAGGCGCTATCAGCAAAATACTCGGTGCCGTTTACAGGATACCGCTGGCCCGCTGGCTGGGTGGAGAAGGCATGGGCTTGTACCAGATGGCCTATCCTATTTATACTACTATTCTGGCCCTGGCTACTGCGGGGGTGCCGGTGGCTATTTCTGTTCTGGTTTCCCGTAAGGAGACACAGGGTTATTCGGGTGACAGCCGCAAGATATTTCGGGTATCCCTGCTGCTGCTGTTTATATTTGGAATAATATTGACTTTATTGGTGATGCAGTCGGCAGAGTTTTTAGCCAGCTTTGTACTCAAGGATGCCCGCGCTTATTATCCTATTTTTGCTGTAGCACCGGCTATCTTTTTTGCCGGTTTGATGTCAGTCTTTCGGGGCTATTTCCAGGGACACCAGTCAATGCTGCCTACAGCTGTATCCCAGGTAATTGAACAGTTATTCCGGGTTACTGCAGTGCTGGTTTTAGCCCTGTTTCTTTTGCCCAGGGGATTGGAATTTGCTGCGGCAGGAGCTACTTTCGGTGCAGTAGTAGGAGGAGCAATAGGATTACTGGTTCTCATTGTATTTTTTATCAGGTTTAAAAGGTCGGAAAATCAGGACGGAAAGCAGATCCTGTATTCAGGTGCCAGCTCTGTTGATCTGGCCAAGGAAATGGTTTACCTGGCAATTCCGGTATCATTCGGAGCGGTGGTTCTGCCCCTGGTACAGATGCTGGATGCGGTCATTGTTCCGGGACGCTTGATGGCTATAGGCTATACCACTTCGCAGTCCACTGCTTTATATGGTGAGCTGGCAGGTATGGCTGCAGTTCTGATCAGTTTGCCCACAATTTTTACCATCTCTATTGCCACCAGTCTGGTTCCGGCTGTTTCCCAGGCCCTGGCAGGAAACGAACGGGAATTGCTTAATACTCGTATAAACTACGGTTTTAGAGCAGGGATGCTTATTTCTCTGCCATGTGCAGCCGGTCTTTTTATCCTGGCTTTTCCTATATGTGACCTGTTGTATGACACACCATCTGCCGGCATAGCCCTGGAGCCCCTGGCTTTTTCCTGTATAGTCCTGGCTGCCTTTCAGTTGTCCAGTGCTGGTTTGCAGGGTATAGGAAGGCCGCAGATAGCCATGCGCAACCTGGTGGTTACTGGAATACTCAAGGTGATTCTTAATTATTCGCTGACCAGTGTTCCCATGTTAAATATCAAGGGCGCTGCTATTGGTACGGTAATTGCTTTTCTCGTTGGCTCCCTTTTAAATATCTATTATCTGCATAAGCTTACCGGAGTCAGATATGAAGGAGGCAGATTCTTGAAAATATCTTTGATTACCCTTCTTATGGGTATTGCGGTCAAAATTTCTTATGGCATTGTGGTGGGAATGGATATCAGTTCACACATTGCGACGGTAGTAGCCATTTTCCTGGGGGTTTTAATATATGGAGGACTTCTCTTGATAATAAGAGAACTGGATATTGATATGCTTAAACGTATTGTTAAGGGAGTATGATTTTTGTGAGACGTGAGACGTGAGACGTGAGACGTGAGACGTGAGACGGTTTACGTTTAACATTTAACGTCTAACGTTTCACGTCTAACATTGGACAGGAGGAAACATTTGTATGAGTGAAAATGCTGAAGCCATTGAAAGGCTTATAGAAGTTATGGACAGGCTTTTGGGACCTGGAGGATGCCCCTGGGATAGGGAACAGAGCCATGAAAGCCTGAAAAGGTATTTGATAGAAGAAAGCTATGAAGTAATAGAAGCCATCGACGAAAAGGATATGAAAAAACTGCAGGAAGAACTGGGAGACTTGTTGCTGCAGGTGGTTTTCCATTCGGCTCTGGCAGAAAGAGAAGGGTATTTTGATTTTGCTGATGTTGTAGATACGGTAAAGGAAAAAATGATTAATCGTCATCCCCATGTATTTGGCACCATGGAATTGAACAGCAGTGATGATGTCTTGAACAAATGGGAGGGCTTCAAGAAAAAAGAAGGCAAGAAAAACCTGCTGGAAGGAATTCCGCGTATTTTACCAGCTTTAATGCGAGCTATGAAAATGCAGGAAAAAGCAGCCCGGGTCGGCTTCGACTGGCCGGAAATAGAAGGTGCCCTGGAAAAGGTCAGGGAAGAAGCGGAAGAATTGTGCATGGCCAGCAATCCGGATGAAGTCAAGGAAGAGATGGGTGATCTTTTCTTTGCTCTGGTAAACATCTCCAGGATGAAAAACGTGGAACCGGAGGAAGCTCTTCAGGCCTGTAACGACAAATTTGCCCGCCGTTTGCTCTATATTGAAGAGAAACTAAAGAAAGAAAAACAGCAATTTGAAGACCTGGAACTGGCGGAATTGGACAGGATATGGGAAGAGGCCAAGACCAAAGGTTTATAAAAAGGAGGATAAAGGGCTTAAGTTTTGAATTTTTTGCGAGAAAAGAAGGATAATATAAAATAACAGCGAATAGCCATAATATACCATTAAGCATAAGGAGGGATTCTTCTTTGAACAAGACAGAATTGGTAGGTCAGGTTGCAGGCAAACTAGGGATGACCAAAAAAGATGTGGAAAAAGTAGTAGCAGCTTTTTTCGATACTGTAGAGGGAGCTCTTAAAGAAGGAGATAAGGTGCAATTGATCGGTTTTGGCACATTTGAAGTAAGAGACCGGCAGGCAAGAAAGGGAAGAAATCCACAGACCGGCGAGGAAATAGATATCCCTGCTACCCGGGTTCCCGCCTTCAAAGCGGGTAAAGCTCTCAGGGATGCCATAGACTAAAAATGCGTCTGGATAAATTTCTCAAGGTATCCCGGATAATTAAAAGGCGAACAATAGCTAAAGATTTTGCAGACAGCGAAAGAGTCCTCATAAATGGTAGGGTAGCGAAACCGTCCAGTGAGGTAAAAAAGGGGGATACCATTACTCTTCAGATAGGAAGCAAAAAAACTGTATTTGAGGTACTTGACATTAAAGAAAATATCAGGGCAGCGGAAGCCAAAAATATGTATAGAATTATTGAGTAATGGGTGCCCGGAATTGAGTGGCAGGGGACGCTTCCTGTGTTGCGCAGAAACACGCAAAACAGGAACCGTCCCCTGTGTTTTGCATATTTTTAACTCAGGCAGCATATTTTTTAAAGGGATAAGTTATCCAGATATTATAAGGAGGCGTTAGTAATGTCTGAACACTCTCTTAAGTTGAACAACCGAAAGAGTATGGAACTCTCAGGAGTGAATAATGTAAACACTTTTGATGAAGAAGAAATCATACTGGAAACTGATTTGGGATTTCTCTATATACTGGGAAAAGAACTGCATATCAATATGTTGAACCTGGATGAAGGCAAGGTTGCTCTTCAAGGAGAAATAAACAGTCTGGAATACAAGGCACAGGGGACAGATATCAAAGCCAAAGGGAAGAATATTCTCAACCGCCTGTTAAAGTAACACCCGGTCCTGCAAGGGAAAATGCTCGCACAGATAAATTTATATTTGTTTGCTGCCAATTGCTTCTGCACACTTGCACACTTACTGCCAGCAAAGCATCAAAGACAGGGGGGATACTTTGTCAGGAATTCTGCTGCAACTTAAGTCCTTTATATTGACATTGATTATGGGAATACTCGCCGGGCTAATCTTTCATTTCTATCAAGTCACAATCAGAAGGGCCGGAATAGGAAGGATCCTTCTGTATATGCTGGACTTTTTTTTGTGGTTGATAATGATTTGCCTGGTTTTTCTTTCCCTGCTCTTGATCAATCAGGGAGAAATGCGGGTATATGTTTTTATTGCATTGCTTCTCGGTATTCTGATTTACATCAGGGTATTTGCTTCACGTCTGGAAGATTTCATGAGTAGAATAGCCAGAGTTTTGCTTTTCTTATTATCAAATCTGCATAAAAGATTGAAAAATTTCCTATATATAATAAAAAAACGGCTTATGGTGATGAGTAAAAAGAGAAACGGTGATCCCCCGGAAAATCAAGGGCCTGAATAAAAACAATAAATAATTTTTAAAAATTTCTTTTTCCAGGCAGGAATTTGTATCCTGTTTCCCGAAGAAATATGTACTTAAATTGTCCACAAATTGTGGATAAAATGTAGATAGAGTGTTGAATCAATGAAAATAGAAATCCGGGGAGCAGAAAGACTTAGCTTTAGAGAACGACAGGTGGTGGTGCTTAAGGAGATGGGAAAAAGCACAGAGCAAATCTCCAAAACATTGAATTTAAGCAGCAGCACTATTTCTACATTGTATAGCCGGGCGCGTGCCAAAGGCTATGAGGTGGTTATTGTACTCCCTGCGGAAGTATTGGAAATATTTACTGGGGAGGATGAAAATGAATAAAGAGAAAGCCGTCAAGGGGTTTTCTAAAATAATTGTTTTGGGTGTAATCGGCTTTGTCCTTGCTTTTACCATAATTCCGGGGGCAAAGAATATTGCTGAATTGAATAGCCGCAAAGAAAACCTGGAACAAAAAAGGGCAGAAAATTATGCCAGGAATGAACAACTGGAAAAGGAATTAATAAATCTTGAGTCCCTGGATACAGTTGAGAGGATAGCCCGTGAACAATTAGGGATGGTAAAGGAAGGGGAAAAATATGTCATAACTGTTTTACCGGGTGAAAAAGAGGGAGAAAAATAAAGTCTTCTGATCTTTGATATTGACTACTGTGCTGGCATTTAATAAAATTATACTAGTTATATTTTTGAGGGGGATACTAATTTATATGCCTATTGAACAAAGTGATATCGTACCCGGAAAGATCGTTGAAGGCAAGGTGCAGGGAATTACCCGGTTTGGTGCATTTATTGAACTTGCAGGAGGGATAGTGGGACTGGTTCACATCTCCGAGATAGCTGACACTTATGTTAAGGATGTAAAGGATTTTATCAAAGAGGGAGACAGTGTAAAAGTCAAGGTGCTCAATGTAGCCGGAAAGAAGGTAGGTTTATCTATTAAACAGGCAAGCCCAGCGGCACCCAGGAAAAACGAAGGAAGACCGTTTGCTGAGAGGACCAATCGTCCTGTTCCTGATGGTGGTTCAAAAAGATACAATAATAACAGCAACCAGGCATCTTCAGGGAGATATCATGAAGGACAGGGTAATCGGGGCAGTAAACCGCCTGCAAGCCTTGATGATAAAATAGCTAAATTTTTAAAGGAAAGCGATGAGAGGATGCAGCCCCTGAAAAATAAACTGGAACCCAGAAGGCGTAATCGTTATAATTAATTTCTGCCCATAAGGCACTTTCTATTGGGAAGTGCTTTTTTGCTGCCAATATAGCTACGCATTTGCCAGAGACTACGACGTAGGAGTTTTGTTAGACACGGGCTCGCTACGCTCGCACACAGATCCTGCGGACGCAGATTAACACAGATTCTTTTTAATATTTTTAGTTTGGTGAACGTCAAAAATTATAGTTGATAGTTTAATGAAATACTCAGCTTCCATTAATGTTTTGTTCAGGATAATGGAAGCTATAGCTTCCGTTATCCTGAAAATCTAAATAAAAGCAATGTATTAACCATCAATTCACCTTTGTAGAAATCCAATAAATATAAAAACATTAAAGAAAAAAATCAGTGTAAATCTGTTAAATCCGTGTGCGAGCGTAGCGAGCCTGTGTCAAAAAAATTTCCTTGTTACGCAGTCTCTGTCGTATATTCATTAAAAAGATTTAAGGAGGCGGAGCATGAGATATGCTGCTATAGATATTGGGACAAATTCATGTCGCCTGTTAATGGCTGAAATACAAGACAATAAATTACTTACTCTGAGCCGGGATATGAAAACCACCCGTATAGGGGAAGGGCTTCATCAAAACGGGAATATAAGCCAAACGGCCATGGAAAGAACTATTGCTTGCCTGAACAGTTTCCTGAAAAATATAGGTGATTCTGGAATAGCATATTGCCGTATCGTCGCAACCAGTGCTCTTCGAGAAGCATTAAATCAGGAGGAATTTTTGAACCTGGTAAGGCAGAAATGTGGAACTTCCATAGAATTAGTAAGTGCCGAAGAAGAGGCACACTTGAGTTACCTGGGGGTAAAAAAAGGCCTGGATATCCAGGGAAACCCACTGGTAGCAGACCTGGGCGGGGGAAGCACAGAATTAATTGCTCAAAACGGGGGATTTTATTTTCTATCGCTCCCTCTGGGCGCAGTGAGGGCAACAGAACAGAGTATGTCAGTTGTGGAAATTGCTGATATCATTTCCCCGCTTGCCGCTGACAAGGGATTATTTAAAACAAATCCCCTGGTTTTTGTAGGAGGTACTGCCAGCAGCCTGGTAGCCATAAAAGAATCCATGACAGAATACCGCTCTGAGCTAATACATGGACAAAGCTTGAGCAGGAAGGAAATTGCTGACATATACGATCTTCTGGAGAGATTGCCATTACGGGTAAGGCAAAGATTACCTGGCCTGCAGGAAGATCGAGCTGATATTATCCCTAAAGGGGCCTTGATAGTATTGTTGATAATGGATTCTCTGGGGAAAGAGAATATTATGGTAAGCGAAAGCGACTTATTGGATGGAGTTGTATGGAATACACATATGGGTAATAATTGATTGCAATAAATTATATGAAAAAAACAAATAATTATTTTAGCTCTGCAGGTATTGCACGCTTTATGTAGAATATAAGTTTTTTGGGGAGAAAAATTTGCCTGGTAATAAATTGCTGTTATTTCTAAATCGGTAAATAGTTCTTGAGGAAAAGCTTTATATATTCCTGTTTATTATTGGGGAACATACCCGGCATAAGGTTGTGAATTATGCACGGGTTATTAATAAGGAACTGCTTGTGGGGTGTGGCAGTTCCCTGAATGCCAGGAGAAAGGGGGGTCAAAAAAAGTCTGCTTTTAATCGAAATTTTTTAATATTAAGGAGAGTGAATGAGAGTATGAATTTTATGACTCCAGCCGAAATTTCGGCAGCAGCAGCAAATGCAGGTAAAGCAAAAACTGAACTGCCATTTGGGAAAATGTTTTTATTAGGTATTTTAGCAGGTGTTTATATCGGGTTTGGAGCAAACCTGGCTACAAAAGTCGGAGCAGCTCCTGATGCAGGCTCAGCGATGGGCATCTTCCTGT
>JAHDSE010000090.1 GCA_018432955.1 Syntrophomonadaceae bacterium | reverse complement strand
TCAGTTTTATTATATTCATCCGCTCAAGGTAAATGAACGTTATTCTCCTACCATGTTTCTTCCACATGTAATAGAGGGTGATGATTTGATTCCAATCACCAATAGTTATGAAATATCCAGTTTATTTGCTCGTGTTCAGTGCCTGGGTGATACCGGACGCAAGTTGGATTACTGGGATAGAATAAGCATTAAGGCCCAGGAATTGCAGGACAGGGTTGTTAGCGGCGAAAAAATACCACAGGAGATAATTGAGGAAACTACAGAAACGTTATGCCAAATGATGATCGGAAAGGATGAAAGGATTTTAGGCCTGGCCCGCAGGTACTTTTCCTTGAAAGACCTGCTTTATATCCGTAGCCGGCTAATTGGTACCGGTATGATTGGGGGCAAGACTGTTGGTATGCTTCTGGCCCGCAGTATCCTGCGCGACAGTCAGAATCATAATTGGCATCAGGTTTTGGAAACGCATGATTCCTTTTTTGTTGGCTCAGATGTCTATTATACGTATTTGATCGAGAACGATTGCTGGGATTTGATATTAGAGCATAAAAACCCGGAAAATTATTATTCCACATCCACAGTCTTGCGACAAAGGCTATTGGATGGCGTCTTGCCTGAGGCAATTCGTGAGCATTTTACCGAGTTAATGGACTATTTCGGTCAGGCTCCGATTATAGTTCGTTCCAGCAGCTTGCTGGAAGATAGTTTCGGCCATGCCTTTGCTGGTAAATATGAAAGCATATTTTGTGTGAACCAGGGAAACCCGCAGGAACGCTGTCGCCAAATCGAACGTGCTATCAAGGCAGTATATGCAAGTACCATGAATGAGGATGCCTTGACTTACCGAGAAAGAAGGGGAATGGCACAAAGTGATGAACAGATGGCCTTATTGATTCAGCGGGTTTCCGGTTCCCATCGAGGACGCTATTTTTTTCCTGATATGGCCGGTGTTGCATTGTCTCATAATTTCTATGTATGGCAAAAGAAAATGGATCAAAAAGCTGGAATGATGCGGCTGGTAGTGGGGCTGGGAACTCGGGCTGTGGCTCGCAGCGGAGGCGATTATACACGCATTGTAGCCTTGGATCAACCATTATTACGTCCTGAATCTGCCTGGGAAGATATACGGCGTTTTTCCCAGCACCAGGTGGATCTTTTAGACACCGTGGATAATAAAACTGTGACTGTATCCATTAATACCCTGGGTACTTTGGAGCCGGAGCCAGGTTTTTGGAGATTTGTTGCCCAGGAGGATACTGAACTGCAAAACAGCCTGCGTCGGCCACGAATGACAACCCCCAAAAGGTGGGTGCTGACTTTTAACAGGGTGTTCGAAGACAGCTCTTTTTCCGGGAAAATCCGAGAGATGTTGAGGACTCTGGAGCATGCCTATAATCATCCGGTGGATATTGAATTTACCGCCAATCTGACCGGGGATACGCTGAAAATCAATTTGCTGCAATGCAGACCTTTACAAACCTGGAATGGAAATCAAAAACAGCTTAATGCTCCATCAATCAGCCGGGAAAATCTTGTGTTTGCATCAAAAGGAAATTTTATGGGAGCTAATACTGCTCAACAAACACAGTGGCTTATATTGGTTGACTCCAAATCCTATTCCCGATTAAGCGAAGCGGAAAAATATGTTGTGGCACGCCTGGTGGGCCGTTTAAATCGTAAGATTAAACGAAATTTGACCACAATACTGATTGGCCCGGGACGGTGGGGAAGTACTACGCCTTCTCTGGGAGTGCCGGTTTCATTTGCGGAAATATGTAATTTTTCTATTCTGGTTGAGGTCGCAGGTCAAGGCTATTTACCCGAAATATCATTTGGCACCCATTTCTTTCAGGATCTGGTTGAAAACCAAATGGGATATGTGGGCCTTTATCCAGATAAGAACGGGCATGTCTTTGCCCCCGAATTACTTGATGCACCAAACCTCCTGGGGGATATTCTGCCGGGTGAGTTATCCTGGCAAAAAGTCATAAAGGTAATGGATTTTTCAAAAACAAAAAAAGATTTATGGTTTACTATGAATATCAATAAAGGGAAAGTTGCCTGTTATTATGCAGCTGCCAAAAAATCTGAGTCATGTCTGACAACTAATATTCCACGATGTGAAATATTAGTCCATTGACATAAAAAGGGCTTGATAGTATTATAAATAATAATGGAAAGCCATTCCACAATGCGGATAATCTATGGGCGGCCATGATGGTTGCCTGTTGATTAAGATGGTTCAATTAAAGCATTATTTTAAAATAATATGTTTTTTGGGACAAAGGCGTCCTCTGCGTATGTGATTTACGTGGGAGGCGTTTTTTTATTTTTTGAGGAGGTGTATACCCCTTGAAAGTAATGCTGGTCATTTCTGAACCCAGGCTAAAGGCTACTGTTAAGGAAATCCTTAATAAACATGGCATCCAAATCGCAGCAGAAGCAGATGGCATCAGGGATTTTGGGAGCAAGGTAGGCAATCAGGAGTTTGATCTTCTTATTCTCGATTCTGATCTTGAAGCAGGGGGGCGTCGAAAGATAGTTGCATTCCTGGAAAGGGATGAGGCTCCACCGGTTCTTTTGCTGGCCGGGGAAGATGAATCAGAGATAAAAGACTATCCTTATGTTTTTAAGACCATGCTTCCTCAGGCTTTGACTCTGGTAATTCATAATGTGGTCATCAGCTATAAGAAATACCGGGCTCTTCTTAAGGAGGTGGAAAGACTAAACAGACAATTGGCCTCCAGGAAAGTTGTATCAATAGCAAAAGCACTCATTATGGAACAAGAAGGTCTTACAGAAGAAGAAGCTCATAAGATAATCCAGAAGATGAGCATGGAAAAAGGTATTCCCTTAAAGAAAGTAGCCGAGAATATAATTGGCCAATTTAATTCCTGTAGAATGCCTGATCTCAGCCCGGTGGGACAGAAGAAGATCAGAATGGAGACTGCATTTTCCCGACAAAGTAAAGACTAATGGGATTAATCTCTGCAAAGATGAGGAGAAAGGAGAAATACAATGGGATATGTGCAAGATGTTATTGGGAAAGTAAAGGAGAAAAACCCCAACGAGCCAGAGTTTCACCAGGCAGTAACTGAGGTTCTGGAGTCCCTGGAACCGGTACTGGAAAGGCACCCCGAATATGAAAAGGCTGGTATTCTGGAAAGACTTGTAGAACCGGAAAGGCAAATTCTTTTCCGTGTTCCCTGGGTGGATGATCAGGGCAAAATCCAGGTGAATCGTGGCATGCGTATTCAATTTAACAGTGCAATCGGGCCTTATAAAGGTGGGTTGCGCTTCCATCCTACTGTTTATTCTGGCATTATTAAATTTTTGGGTTTTGAACAGATCTTTAAAAACTCTTTAACTGGTCTGCCAATTGGCGGAGCGAAAGGGGGAGCCGATTTTGATCCCAAGAGTAAGTCCGATGCGGAAGTAATGCGGTTCTGCCAGAGTTTTATAAATGAACTGTATCGCCATATTGGTGCTGATGTTGACGTACCAGCCGGGGATATTGGAGTAGGCGGTCGGGAAATAGGTTATTTGTATGGACAGTATAAGAAAATTACCCAGGCATTTGAAGGGGTTCTGACTGGTAAAGGCCTGGATTGGGGGGGGAGTTTAGTCCGAACCGAAGCTACTGGTTATGGGCTGGTCTACTTTGTGGAGGAGATGGCAAAAGATAAGGACAAAACAATTGAAGGAAGTACTGTGGTGATATCTGGTTCTGGAAATGTGGCCATTTATGCTACTGAAAAAGTTCAGCACTTAGGAGGCAAGGTAGTGAGTCTGAGCGATTCCAATGGTTATATTTATGATAAAGAAGGGATCAAGCTTGATACGGTAAAACACATCAAGGAAGTTGCAAGAGGCAGGATCAAGGATTACGTTAAAGATCACCCTGAAGCACAGTATTTTGAGGATAGGGGAATATGGAAGATTAAGTGTGATATCGCTCTGCCGTGCGCAACTCAGAATGAAATCGATGAAGAGGATGCCCGTGCCCTGGTAGGCAATGGATGCTTTGCAGTCGGAGAAGGTGCCAACATGCCATCCACTCCGGCGGCCGTTCGTGTTTTCCAAAGCAACAAAGTGTTGTTTGCGCCTGGCAAGGCTGCCAATGCCGGTGGAGTTGCTACCTCTGCCCTGGAAATGTCCCAGAACAGTATGAGATATTCCTGGACCTTTGAAGAAACCGATGCCAAGCTTAAACAAATAATGATTAATATTTACCGGAATGCTTCTGAAGCAGCCCGGGAATATGGTTATGAGGACAACCTGGTGGTTGGTGCCAATATTGCAGGATTCCTGAAAGTAGCAAGGAGTATGCTGGCACATGGTGTTGTCTAAAAATAGCCTTTCTTAACCCGGCCCGATTTTTGTGAATAATTCCTGGAAATAAAAACATAATAAAAAATGCTTTAAGTGCTGCTGATTATACCCGGCTTTTATACCGGGTTTTTTTTTGCTGTTTCCTTTATCACCACATAGCCAGAATTTTCATGCTAAACCCAGGCACATTTTGTCGACTACCTTCATATAGTATAAAACGCTTCATTTTTGGAGGTGGGAGTATGATAGTTCTGGGATGGGCACTGGCTATAACGACAATAATAAAAGGCTCTGTTTTCCTTTTTGCCTATCTGAATAATCAGGTTTTTCCGCAGCCGCTGGCGGAAACTGAGGAAAAAAAGTACCTGGAAGAAATGAAAAAAGGAAATGAAGAAGCCAGGAACATTTTGATAGAACATAATCTTAGACTGGTAGCTCATGTAGTCCGAAAATATGAAAACAGCAGCGAAGACATAGAAGATTTGATATCAATTGGCACTATAGGACTTATTAAGGCAATAAAGACATTTAATAACGAACGGGGAGTGAGATTGGCTACTTATGCTGCCAGGTGTATTGACAACGAAGTGCTGATGTCTAAGGTTAACAGTAATATATGGAAGAAACGGAGGGTCATATACACCGAAATTTAGGGTTTTGTGTGTGGGTAGCAGTAAAAGGGTAGAAATACTTTAACTAAAATTACTTGAAGATTATATAAGCCAATGCTGTTAATAAAGAAAGTAACAAAAGAGCATTAATAATTTTCTTCTCCAGAGAACTGGGACCTTTTGGTGTTTCACTTGATGTTCCCCGGTCTTTTAATATAGTTTTTACTGCTTGCTCGTTACGTGTCCAATCCCAAATAGGGCCTCTTTGTCCAAACATTAATTCACCCCCATTATTTACCTGAGAGTATACCTTAAAATAGGAGCTTCTGTAAAGAGATGGAAAGCTTGTAAATATCATTATTACTATTAATCTGAATGCGTAGTATCCTGCAATAGGCATAACAAATATTTGGAACAAACCACTTCCCTTTTTTGTGATTATTCCCAGTTATACGAGTATTTTTTTATAAAAATATAGAAGTTTAAGAGGCTCTGCAAAAGCAGGGCTTTTTTTAATGGGTAAATGTTTTATGAATTTTCAGTTCTATAGGAGAGAGATATTTTGGGGGAGGTATTTCAGTGGCGCAAGATTTACTGGCTGAGCCTAAAAAACTTAATCGTGTGGTGATAAAAGAGGAACTTGTAGCCCTTACCGGAGATTTTAAACTGGCCATCGTATTGAACCAGATGATTTATTGGTCGGAGCGCAGGGCGGATGCAGACAAGTTTATCAGTGAAGAAATCGAACGACTTAAACGCCAAAAAACTTCTTCTGATGATATTGTTTCTATACAGCCAGCCCATGGATGGATTTACAAAAAAGCCGAGGAATTAGTGGCCGAAACCATGATAGGATCTTCTGCTAAAACCATGCTGAGGTATTTGAATACCCTGGTTGAAAAAGGATGGTTGCAGAAGAGAAAAAACCCAAGGTACGACTTTGATCGCACTTATCAATACAGGGTAGACCTTATAAGAATTCAAACAGATCTGCTCGCTTTGGGATATTCGCTGGAAGGGTATGATCTTGGAATCACCAACTTGCAAAATGCAAATACGAACTTACAAAAAGTAAATTGCATAGAATCGGGGACTGTAGATACTGACCTAATAGAAACGCCTATATTAACGTATTTACCTTTTGACAATACGAATTGTCAAAATGTCAGAGCAATACCAGAGACTACTAATACAAAAGAAGAAGAAGAAGAAGGATTGCCTGTGGAAGAATTTTCCTGTAAATCTAAAAATGAGATTGCAGCTGCCGATGAGAAAGAAATCCTTGAGGATGAATCTGATTTGAAAGAAAAAGACCTGCAAGAAGAGATTAATGAATTCTCAAAATACACAGCCATCGAGATGAGCGGCAATGCAGCCAGGGATACCTACCTGAAATGGCGTTTTAAATGGGGATTTTCCCACGAAATGATAATGAAGGCCGGCCAAGTAATGAGCCAGCTGGCCAAGGTCCCTAACCTGGCTTATACAGACCGTATCCTGTCTGACTGGATGAAACGCCGTATCCGGTCAGTACCTGAAGTAGAACGTTTACTAGAACTATTCAGGGCTAACCCCGTTGAAACATTAAGGCCAAAAAGCAATAAGCCAAAAACCAATTTTAGTGACGAATACGATTTGTATGTTCCGCCGGACATTTAAGCTATTGCTGAAGAACCACCTGAAAATTAATAAGGGAGATGATTAAATGATACTTTCAGTCGATGTCGGATATTCAAGCGTAAAAGCAGTTTCCTCTACGGGCTACCAGCTGCAGTTCCCGTCTGTGGTAGCGCCATACCGGGATAATCCGATAAATGGAGCAGCACCATTTCAAAGCGGTCACTATCTGGTTCAGCTGGGGAAGGAAAAGAAGTTTGTAGGAGAAATGGCAATAAAGTCTCTTAACAGCGTTTCCACTATGCAGAGGGAAAAACCAGCAGAGCTGCATGATCTTTTTGTCCTTACCGCTGCTTATCTCTGCGGCGCAGGTGCTGCCATCCCTACCCAGAGTCAAGCTGTTACCCTGGCGCTAGGTTTGCCTTTGGCCTATTACCGGACTCAAAGGGAAGAATTAAAAAGCCGCTTACAGAGATTAGGGGCACAGGTCCAGGTAGACAGAGATCCACAAAAGTATATCTCTTTTCAGGATATAAGGGTATTCCCTCAGGGATTGGGAATTCTCTTTTGTATTCCATCTCTGCCGCAGCAAGGTTATGCGGGATTAGTTGATATTGGCTGTTACACTACAGACTACATGCTTTTTGAAATTAAGGACGGAGAACCGGTACCGGTTCCTGATGGTTGCGGGTCCATAGAAGCAGGTACCTACCTGGTTCAACAGGATTTAGCTGCAGGATTCCAGTCTCAAACAGGTGCGCCACTGGCACACTTTATGTACCAAAATGCGCTCCAATGTGCCCAAAATAATCAAGCTATCCGTTTTCAAGGCCGGGAGATAAATCTATCCCAGATTTATCGGTGTAGTGTTCGTGAGACAGCGCAGGTAATAATTGAGGGTGTGCGTTCTGCCTGGGTATCCCGGGCAGAATACCTCAGCATGACCGCATTTGCCGGCGGCGGCGCAGAAATGTTTAATTCACATTTAGATGCTTTTCCCGATTCAATTATTGTCCCAAATCCGGTTTTTGCTAATGCCAATGGGTTTTTAAGTCTTTTGGCGGATTAAGCGAAGCTTTATTGGTACAAGATTTACGTCTGTTTTTTCTATTGAATATTGATTATGTGTAGTAATGGGAGGGGAGAAGATGAGGCAACAAGGGTTTTTTGATGAACTGATAATTGATAATTTCGCTGGCTGGGGCGGTGTGAGTAAAGGTATAGAAATGGCTACAGGAAGGTCAGTTGATATAGCCATAAATCATAATCCTGCGGCTATTGCTATGCATCGGGCGAATCATCCAGGGACAAAGCATTTTTGTGAGGATGTGTGGCAGATCGTACCTAGAGAAGCCACGGGTAGAAAACCAGTGGCATTATGTTGGCTGTCTCCAGACTGTACCCATCATTCAAAAGCCCGAGGAGGAAAGCCAAGGAAGAAGAATATCCGCGGTCTTGCATGGGTGGCTATTCGATGGGCGGCTACTGTACATCCCCGGGTTATCATGCTTGAAAATGTGGAAGAAATTCAAGATTGGGGGCCACTGTTAAAAAACGGTAAGCCGGACCCGAAGCAAAAGGGCAGGACTTTTAAGACGTTTGTCAATGCACTGAAATACCAAGGATACAAGGTGGAGTGGAAGGAACTCCGGGCCTGTGACTACGGTGCTCCAACCATACGCAAAAGGTTATTTTTAATCGCCAGGTGTGATGGTAGGCCTATTGTATGGCCTAGACCTACTCACGGGGACCCCAATAGCCAGGCAGTGAAATTAGGTAGGCTGGAACCATGGAGATCGGCAGCTGAAATCATTGACTGGTCTAAACCTTGCCCCAGCATTTTTGATGCTGCTTCAGACATAAAAGATAAATATAACCTTAAGGCAGTTAGACCGCTTGCTGAAAATACGCTAAAGAGAATTGCCAGAGGTACTGACAAGTTTGTAATTAAAAATGCCAGGCCGTTTATCATGCAGGCTTTCGGGGGGGGCTATACCGGAGCAGGCTCAGATATAAATAAGCCCTTACCAACAATAACGGCAAAGGACCATAATTGGCTGGTTATGCCCTTCCTTTCCCAATACCATAGCTACAAAAGTGATGGGGCCAGAGGACAAACCTTGGACAGACCACTATTAACAATAGATACAAACCCAAGATATGCGCTTACAGCGGCTTTCCTCGCAAAGTATTACTCGGCGACAGTACACGGTAGTTCATTAACAGAGCCTATACACACAATAACGACCAAAGATAGAGTTGCCTTAGTAGAAACACATTTATGCGTATTGCGAAATAATATGGATTGTAAGGAACTAAAAGAGCCGTTGCCAACAATTATGACGAGCCCGGGGCATTTTGCAGAGGTCAGGACAGTGCTCACAAAGATGAGCGGTAATCAAGATTTAGGACATTGGCCAGGAATAAGGGCAATACTTAACAAGTATTGTGGTTACGGGATTGCTGACGATGAAATCTTGCTATTAGAGATTAATGGGGATCTGTATTTTATAACAGACATTGGGCTTAGAATGCTGGAACCCCGCGAGTTATTTAATGCCCAGGGATTCCCATCAGACTACATAATTGACCGTGATGATAAGGGTAATTTGTATTCCAAAGCGGCACAAGTAGCTGGGTGCGGGAACTCTGTTTCGCCAGTAATCCCAAAAGCCATGGTTAGGGCAAACTTGCCCGAATTATCTTGCTCGCCGGGAAGACCCCTTCCTGAACGGAGTGAAGGGCGGGGTAGTTCACACTTCAATAGCATTTTTAAAATATATAATTCTGGCTGCAGCCTTACATATCTGAAAGAAAATTAACGGTAGCAATTTAATCCTACATAATTTTGTAACAAATTGAAGTTGCGCAGTTTAATAGGCGATCTTCTTTTTTTTGTCTAAAATCTATATAAGGTATATTTACTCCTCATGATGCATATAGCTAATATGGCTATATTCTGCTAAAATGGGGGTAAGCTTTTATGGAAGGGGTATATATAATGCCAACTGTAGCAATAGGCGAAGCTAAAAATAACTTGACCAGATTGCGGAGGGAAGCGCTGACCGGTAAAGAATTTTTACTGGCTGACGCCAAGCGTAAAGATGAACAACCGGTATCCCTTATTTCAACTGTATTACTGGATGAACTATGTGAGAGCAAAGAATTTACCTTTGAATGGGTTGATGAACCGGGGAAAAATAATGAAGATTACTCTTTATGGAACGTAGAAACTGGAGTATACGGAGTTGGTAAAACAAAAGCAGAAGCAATCGAAGATTTTGTTGATAATATTCTTGATTATGCTAAGGTTTATTTTAATGATTTGCCCTACTATCTCAGTAAGTCAGGTTCAAACCGCAGCCATTACTGGTATCTCAGGCGGGTAATCCGCTGTGATAATAATAGGGAAATGTTAAATAAAGTTCTTAATTTGGATAGTTTGAGTGACTGATGGGCTATACGTTTACCTGGGATGAACTCATAAAAATATGTAAAAAGCTGGGCATGAAACAGCAGGGTAAAACTTCTGTATGGACCGGTATAGGTCCGGATGGAATCATGAGAACCTGCACTATTCATGCAAAGCATAAAGGTAATATTGGTCCGGGCCTGGCTAATAAAATAGCTAAAAAGCAATTGCTTTTTGATTCAGTGGAAGAGATGTATATTTTTCTAAAACAGAATAAATAGTAATCTATAATCTGCAAGATAAGAAAGCATGGTTTACCAGTTGGGTATAGCCATGCTTTTTTTAGATGTACGGTTCTATTACAAGTAATTCGGAATTATCACCTTATTTTATGGGTGTATAAAATATGCTGTAGATACGCAGCTATTTGTCATCAGTGTTTTTTTGTTGAAGTAATGATATCAAGCTATCCATTTTACTCAACAATTGTTTTTGGTAGTTATGTCTGTTTTTAAGGTACCAAAATATTAGCACCACAATGCCGATAAGCATTACTATGTTTAGAAGCGACCAAAACATAGTATATAAATTTCCCAAGGCAGGTGCACTGCCTACCGGGTCAACTGGGACAGGGGTATTCATAAAACGTACCTCCAGTTAATTTGGTAATCTTAACTTATTTTACCATAAAAATTAAGAAAATAACATCGGCATATGGCTCCAAAACTGCATATTTAATATTTTACCGGCACGCGTAAATCCTGTCATTACTGGGGTTGGTGCTGGTATTTTATTGGATGTTCCGGCTTCAATTACCAGAAGTTTAAATTTACTATAATCTCTAAGTCTTTTGTCTGACTGACCGAATGCCTATTAAACCAACGGTTAAGAATAATTTTTTCATGTAGTGTCGGACAAAAACAAAAAAATGAGGCGTTTCTAATGATTTTGTCAGACAAGGAGGACTAAAAACATGCCCAAGTACTCAAAAAAATTGGACTTGCGCCTTCCGACAAACCATCCGGTTTTCGATTATCCACCTGGCGTACGCGCGCAGGTCGCCAGGGAATGGTTGGATATCGGCATGCGGCTGGAGCGAATAGAGAATTTATTAAAACAAGGCGCAGTAGTTCCAGCACAGGTGAGTACACCTCAAATTAATACCAAAAAGTTACAGAAGCAAATTGAAGACATGTTTTGACGCTCCATTAACTTAGAAAGGAGGCTCTTGTTTCATGACAGCAGGGATGAATTTATTGGATGGGTTATATCTTTGGTGTGGGCACTTGCAAGAGACAAATAACTAATCTTTACACAGTGAAAATATCCTGATTAATCATAACCATATGGAATAGTTTGCAAACATTAAGGCCCCTTAGAAAACCTCTCGAAATACGGGAGGTTTTCTAAGGCAGGATAAGGAGCGGTGCACACATGCCCGGCAGAGCCGGTCAGTAGGGACTTGGAAGGAGCACCACATTAAAAAAAGAGCACCGCGACCGGTGCTCTTTTGCTTGTGATTCTTGTTGTGTCGGGCTTTATTAGAGCACCGCAACCGGTGCAGGGTGCCTTTTTCCTATTAGCAAAAGTTATGGAGGTGAATTTGAGAATAGAACTTTTTACCCGGCAAAAAAGACAGGAGGTGATTATGATAAATGGCCCCAAATAATAATAGCCATCAATTAACTATTCGACTGGATGACGAAACTTACAAAGCACTGAAAGCAATAGCCAATAAACGTGGGGAAAGCATGGCAGTTGTTACACGAAGGATTTTAGCAAAAAACCTGGGGGTAGAAATTGCGTTAGGTGCCTCTGATACGCTCATCTCTACAGTGCGAAAAGCTGTAGCTGCGGAACTGCGTAAAACCGAAGACAGACTTGCTGCGATCTCTTCTAAGGGAGCCATTGCAGCAGGTTCGGCAGAAAATTGTGCCCTATTTTTAATAAAGGAGGTCAAGAAATATGATAAACCTCGGGTAGATCGGATTCAAAAAGAAACCCGACATAAGGGAACGATTTTTCTTAAACAACCGCTTGAGTTGCTTCTCGATGCTTATCAGCAAGGTGAGGAAGGAGGGAACTAATGGCACTAAATGCGCCTTTTATCATGAAACTCAGCTACTATCTGCCCAGCGAGGAGAACCAGAAGAAAAACGTTGCCCATTTGTTTTATATTATCCGGGAAGATGCTGTAGATTACGGAGCATTGGAACCTGAAGACAAGGAGAATGTTGAGCAGGCCCGGCAGGAAATGGAACGCGAAGAGCTTATTCATTTGCAGTACATGCATGAAAGGCCAAGATCCTCAGGGCTGTTTGGAGAAAACGGCAACGTTGATATTGATGAAGCTCAAGAAATACTGGGCAGTCATAAAGGAATAGTGTGGCGCTGTATAGTTTCACTGCGGGAGGATGATGCCATAAGGTTGGACCGTATTGAACGCAGCAAATGGGAAGAAAGCCTGAAAGCCAGCTTTACGGAAATCCAAGATAAATTAGGCATACCGGCCAGTAATTTTCGCTGGGCAGCTGCTTATCATCCGGAGCCGGACCATCCTCATTGTCACTTGCTTTTCTGGGAGGAAAACCCGCTTAGAACCAGAGGAACGCTTTCTCTGGGAGAAATGACCGATATGAAAAAGGCTTTCGTTAAACACATTTGCACCAGAGATAGAGAAGTGCTGCTCTTGGAAAAAGAATATTACCGAAATGCCATACGCAATGGAGTCAGGGATTTATTAGGTCTAAAAAAGCAGCTTGACCGGGAAAGTACCCGTTTGCAGGCTGAGTTAGGGGGGAGTGCCGGTATTCCCCCCAGGCTGTATCCTGAGCAGGAACTGGAACTGGCCGGTAAATTAAAGCACTTATCGGAAATAATGCCCGGCCATGGCCGAGTAGCTTTTGATTATATGCCGGAAGAGGTTAAGACAGCAGTAGAAGAAATAGCTGACTGGATTATGGAACAGCCGGACTTTGTTAGTGCAAAAGAACGATACCTGCAGGCTAATCTCGAAATAGTCAAGATGTATATGCGTGACCAGCCGGACGAAATTGACCAGGCACTAAACCGGGCATATAACGATTTAAGAAAACGGGTGTCCCAGGATATTTTAAAAGCGGCAGTGCAGTTACCAGAGGAACATGAGATGTCCGAGCTCTGGGGAAATAAAGACTCAGGGTCGTTCAGTTTGGTAAATGGTGTATGGAAGGGTGCGTGGCGGGCAGTTCAAAGGGAAAAATCTAAATCTGAATACCAGGCTCGCATTTTAAGTTCTCAACTGGACCGGGAGGAACAGGATAAAAAACGAAGGGAGGGCCGCGAGAGGTGAGGAAGGATAAGGCGTTGCCTTTTCGGATTGTTTTTACTTTAATAGTTGTAATCCTGGACTTCATGATTATTCCGCAGCTGCTAATGGTACCGGTTCACTTAAAGCAAGGTACGTTTTCTCAATTCCACTTTTCAGTTTTAGGTTGGGTATCTGCCTTCCCTCTGGTCAAAGAGATCTGGTTATGGATACAGCCTATGGCACTTGGGGCTGTTGCGTGGTTATGGCTGACAGGCAGAAGTCTGGTTAATGTTAATTACAACAATGATATGCCGCAGCCGGCTGGTCATGGACAGCATGGAACTGCCAGGTGGCAGACTGATGAAGAAATAGACAGGAATTTTAGTATTCATAGTTTCTAAAACCCTTTGAGAAAGGAAGTAGATTAATGCAGGGAGGAATTGTAATTGGCACTGATCCAGGAAGAAGAATTTATTGGACCGTAGATGATGATACTCATGTGCTGTTAATTGGTACTACCAGGTCCGGTAAATCCCGACGTATAATCCTGCCTACCATATGGCATTTGGCCCAAACAGGTGAATCAATGGTTGTATGCGACTTAAAAAAAGAACTGCAGCCCATAACAAAACAATACCTAAAAGACAAAGGCTACAACATTATTACTATTGATTTGCGCACCCCGTCTACCGGGAACCGCTGGAATATGCTTCACCCGGTGGTAGAAGCCCTTAATCAGAACGATAGCGCGCAGGCGGTCCAACATGCAGATGATATAGCCCATACCCTCAGTTACGACCCTGGATACAGAGGCGATCCTATTTGGCCAAGCGCAAAGAAAGCACTTATATCGGCATTAATTCTGGCGGTAGCAGTAGAAGCACCCGCTGAACACAAACATATGGGCTCAGCTTTTCACCTGCTGGCGCACTTGGGCCAGGGCGGGGGTAAAAACCTTGATGCGTATTTTGCGACCTTGTCTTTAAATCATCCGGCCCGCAGCCCATATACGGTTTTTCAAATGAGTACTGACAAGATGCGCAGCAGTATAGCGACTGATACCCTTACCACGTTACAGTTGTTCGGCGTTGATCCAGCCATAGTATGGATGATAGCAGATCAGGATCATGACCTGGCAGCCGTTGGCAAGGAAAAAACCGCGGTATTTTTAGTTATCCCGGATGAAAGGACCAATCGTAATGTACTGGCTTCTCTATATGTACAACAAAGCTATAGCGCACTGGTTGACCTGGCCAATCAAAACAGAGGCAGGTCACCAATAAGAGTAAATTACCTGCTGGACGAGTTTGGCAACATACCGGCAATAACGGATTTTACAACTAAAATTACTACCGCCGGCGGCAGAGGTATTCGTTTTACCCTCGCGGTACAAGGCATTGACCAGCTGGCTGAACATTATCCAAGGAAGGAAAACACCATCATGGGACAATGCTGGACCTGGATTTATGTGCTTACTTCTGACAACAACACAGCTAAGCTGATTTCAGAGAAATGTGGGAGATATACTGTAGCAACCGAATCGTATAACTCATCGGCGCAAATGACAGGTTCCCGCAGTGAGGGAGTAACCCAGGGTTTAGTGTCCAGGCCTTTGCTTATGCCTGATGAAGTTTCCCGCTGGCCGGAAAACTCAGTTCTTGTCTTAAGAACCAGGTTGCAGCCGGCGAGATTACCTTTACCGGATATATCTGAGCTGCCTATTGCCAATCATTTAGATTTAGATCTTATTGGTGAAGCAGATCCGGAAAAAGCAATAGATCTGCCCGAACCATGGTTGCCGGAAATAGTTTTACCGTCTACCAAGAGGACAAATGAACCCAAAGATGATGAGGAAGATTTTTCTGCGAATGTTTTAGGTTTTTAAAAATTAAAAGGGAGGTTTGTAAATGAGGCGAATTAGGAAAGCTCTGCTTCTTGCGTTTTTAACTTTATTGTATTCAAATTCTATAGCACTTGCTGACCCGCCGGGTATAGTCACAGGAACGCAAAACCTTTTACAGGCAGCAACTACCTGGTTATTACTAATTATTCCAACTGCATGTGCCTGTGCAATTGGCTGGCATGCATTCTGTAAGCAGCTTAACGAAGGAGATCCGGCGCAATCAGCAATGCACAGCCGCGCAATGAAAAACGCACTCATTGCTGGCGCCATAGGTGTAAGCGCCGTTGGGATTGTAAAGGCAGTATTGGCTTTCTACAGTAGTTAAGGCATCCGGTTATTCCTGGAAAGAGGTGATTGAAATGAGCACTATTAAAAACTGGATAGCTGAACATATTACTGAGCCGCTGCAAAACATGATTATTGATTCGGTCAATGGATGCTTAATAACCTTCTTAAATGATTTGGTAGATATGCTGACAGGTGTTTTGCAGAAAGAAGCTGAGCTGGCTAAATCTTTACTGGATACCCCATATATTACCCAGGCAGTTAAATACTCAATTGGGATAGCACTTACACTTTTAGCGGTACGAATAGCTTTTGAGGCTTTTCAAACATATATTGCCTATTCTACCGGCCAGGAAAACCATCCGGGAGAACTGCTGAAGAAAACGGTTTCAGCCACAGTACTTATTACCTGCACACCCTGGCTTGTAAAACAGGTATTAATTTTTTGCTTTTCAATTGTGGATGATATTCAGGGTTTTCAGGCAGTACCTGAGGTAAGCACTATACAGCAAGCGGTAGCAGGCTGGGTTTGCACTGCCACTGGAGTTATCAGCCCCTCTGTAATTATTATGCTGATAGCGGGCTTTATTTTATGGTTACTTGTCCTTATTCAAATGTCGGTACGGGCAGTAAATATATCTATTTTGATGGTTATAGGACCCTTTTTATGGGCTATGCAAAATGAATTGGGAAGGACCTGGGTTCGCGCACTTTTCTCACAGTGTTTTGCTATACCCATTCAAATTTTTATGCTGCGCGGGGCATTGGGAAGTTTTGCTTCGGTGAGTACACAGGGGATTTTAGGTGCTATGTTGTTTGTGGGTTTTATGTGGGCCACGATAAAATTTCCGGCATTTTTACAACAGCTTGTAGCCCAGACAGGAGTTAGCGGTGCTATAGGAGGTACTGCACAACATGCCGGCACTGCGGTTTTTATACGCAGATTAGCAAGGAGGTAACGATATGTATTTAATCCCCAGAAACATATCAAAACGCTTTGAGTTTTTTCCGGGATGGGGGTGGAAGGAACTTCTTATTCTGCTGGCTGCACTTGGAATCGGGGCAATATTATCGTTTGCACTTGGTCTTATTATATCCAGCCCGCTTAGATTTCTTTTGATCGTACTCCTGGGGGGAATAGGCTATGTGTCTGCCCAGCCGGTTATGGCCGACGGTTCAACAGCTTTGCAGATATTATCATATATACGGAGATATCAGCAGTCTCAAAAACTGTACTTATACAGGAAGGGAGGTATTTAAACTGAGGTTTTTGAGTAAAAGAACAAAACCTGTTAAGCAGGAAGCAAATCAAGATCGTTCCACCCAGGACTGGTTACCGTTTAACGATGTAACCGGTTCTTTTATTTACCGCCGGGACGGGGAACTGGTTGCTGTTTTAAGAGTTGAACCTTTAAACCTGGCCTTGAAATCTGAGCATGAAAGAAAGCGGATTATTACGTCCGTTCATGAGGCATTAAATGGGCAGCTCAATCCATTGCAAATAACCTCCCTGCCGCGGCCGGTTGACCTGGATTCATATTTGGAAAAGCTGGTGATGATGGCGAAAGATACGGTTAAGCCCATAAAAAGGAAACTATTACAGGAATATATTCAATATGTAGCAGCCATTGTACGGGGCGGGGAAGCAGTTGAGCACAGGTATTATATCTTGCTTTCGAAAAAGGTCAAAAAACAAGCAGAGATTGAGCTGAATAGAGAGGCCTACGAATTATCCGGGCTGCTTTCCGGCAGTGGTTTAAAAATATCGCTTTGTGATGATATGCAGATTCTGGATATGATTATGTCTTTCTTGAATCCGGTTCAGGCAGCCTTTGAAGAGGTTCCCGTTTTACCTGGCATAACAAGTTTGTATAAAGGAGGGTAAGTAAATGGATAAAAACACAGCAAATCAATCCAGCATGCTGGACGCCATAAGTCCGCAGGCATTTCGGTTTCATAATAGTCATATTCAATTCGGCGATTTACAGGCCCGGGTTCTGGTGGTAACTGATTATCCTTCTTCAGTTGGAGCTGCCTGGCTGGCTCGGATAACCAGGATTGCAGGGGTTAGCACATCGATGCATATAACTCCGACGAATGCGGCTGATCTGGTTGAGGAAATAAGCAAAGCCATCAGTGAATACGAAAACCGTTTGCAGGAGGGGGGAAAAGCATTATTAAGGCAACGCACCCAACAGGCTCTTGCTGATGCAGAAAAACTGTTAAAAGACATTGATCAGGAACAACAAAACGTCTTTTACCTCACTCTGCTTATATTTATTACGGCAGCTGATACCGAAAGCCTTAACAGGAGAACCAAACAGGTGGAAGCAGCTCTGGCTGCAGCCCGCATGAGGGGACGTACCCTATTGTATCGCCAGGAACAGGGAGTTAAATCAGTGGGGCCATGGGCCATACTTGACCCTGATATTCAGAAGGCCGGCGGCAGGAATATGCCTTCAGAGACAATTGCAGCCGCATTTCCTTTTGTATCTGATGGTATAAATGATGCTTCCGGGATTATGTTGGGCCGGGATAGGGACGGAGGACTGGTTATCCTGGATATTTGGCAGAGGGGTGGTGACAGGACCAATTCCAACTGGACTATTCTCGGCAAACCCGGTACCGGTAAAAGCTATCTGGCTAAAATGCTGCTGCTCAGGGAATATGCCCAGGGTGCGCGGGTAATTATCATTGATCCGGAAAGAGAGTATAAAGAGATGTGCCAGCGCTTGGGGGGGAGTTGGATTAATGTAGCCGGCGGCAGAGGCCGTATTAACCCTTTGGAAATTCGGAAATTACCTATCGAACAGGATGATGATGAAGAGGAAAAATCATTTTATGATGCCCAGAGCCCGCTAGGCTTGCATTTGCAAATCCTGCGCACTTTTTTTTCACTCTATTTAAGAGATTTGGGAGATGTGGAAAGAGCTGTTCTGGAGGATGCCTTGATTGAGGTATACAGAGAAAAAGGGATAGATTTTTCAACAGAACCGGATAATATGTTTCCTGACCAATGGCCGATCATGAGCGACTTGTACCAGTATGTTCTGGAAAAACAACATTCACAGCCCGAAATTTATCAACGATTGGCTATATTACTGCGACGTGCAGCTGAAGGAGCTTATGCAGCACTCTGGAACGGTAGTACAACGGCTGTGACCGACAGCGATTTTATTGTCCTTGATGTACATGAATTGCAAAACGCTGATGATTCGGTTAAGAAAACCCAGTATTTTAACGTTCTTAGTTATGCCTGGAACCTGA
>JAHDSE010000035.1 GCA_018432955.1 Syntrophomonadaceae bacterium | reverse complement strand
TGCTTATCTCCCGATCATTTCCAATGCATCCTTTTGCTTCTAAAACAATAATTGTTTACTGAGCACAGTTTTCAAAAAGAATCAATTTGGAATAAGTAAGAAATGCAAAACACCGGCATAACTGCGTCTAAAAGGCTATATAGTATAGATTGTTCAATTTCATAAATGCTTTCACTTCATAAGTATTTATGGGGTAATCTGTTTTATTACTTAAACCTAATGGGTATAATCAATAATCTTTATGTCGCCTATTTTTTTCTGAATAGCCTCTTTCATTTTTTCCGCATGGGGGCAGGGAAAACCTATTGGATTACCTTTGGTGATACAGGAACAAAGGACGATTGTGTCGGCTCCACGTTTAACCATCTCAGCCGCTCTAGTAACTGCTTTCTTCCCAGGACAACCACCGCAGCTAACAAAACCAATTATTTCGATTTCGCCCTTTACACCCTCAAATGCACATTTCTTCTCCTTAATCACCTTGAAGTCCGTTGTACCGGGACACATGTCCTCTGCCTGCAAACATCTTATTAAACCGACTTTCATTTCCATTTTCTCCGTTCTATATTAGTATTTTTATCTTGACTTATTAAGTTATTACTACAATGCTTCCGGTATTTCCGCTTATTACCTTGCCGATTTGCCTGGTGGATAAACAGGTTTCTTTGACTAATTGCTTCTGCAGCAGATCTGACTTTTCGGGTGATACTGCGATAAGTAGTCCGCCTGAGGTCTGGGCATCGTTGAGAATAAGACGGGCTTCCTGGCTCAATCCTTCATCCCACGTGATCTTGGGTTTCAGATAGCGATAATTGTTGTGGCTCCCTGCCGGTACCGTTCCCGCCCTGGCAAATTCCCAGGCTTCGTCCATAATAGGAACCTTGCTTAATTGAATCTCTGCCGCCGCGTTACTTGCTACAAGCATTTCATGAAGGTGTCCCAAAAGGCCAAATCCTGTAATATCGGTGCAGGCATTGACTCCTACCTCTAACATGGCATTTGCAGCACCCCGGTTTAGATGGACCATAAGCCGGTAGATCTTTTCTTTCAATTCCGTAGCAGCCATTTCTCTTTCCAGAGCAGTGGTAATTATACCAGAACCCAATGGCTTGGTCAGAAAGAGCGCATCTCCGGGACAGGCTCCCTTTTTAAATACCAGTTGGGCAGGATTGGCTGTACCCGTTACCACCATGCCATATTTAGGTACATTGTCATCAATGGAATGGCCTCCGGCCACAGTTACTCCTGCTTTTGTCGCTATGGCGGCACCCCCACGGAGAATATCTTGCAAGATACTTAACGGCAGGCTTTTGACGGGAAACTCAACAATATTCTGGGCTGCAAATGGAGTAGCCCCCATAGCATAAATATCACTGAGCGCGTTAGCTGCGGCAACGGCCCCAAAGGCGTAAGGATCATTCAACACTGGGGTAATAAAATCCAAACTCTGAACCAGGGCTGAATTCTCATTAAGCCGATATACCAGGGCATCATCACGGGTACTGTTAAAAAAATTTTTGTCGTTTCCTTCAGGTAAACAATCCAATATCTCTTGAAGATCCGCCGGACCTATTTTACATGCTCACCCAGAACCGGGAGAATAGCTGGTTAGACGTATGTTGATTGATTGGGCCACTGGTCTCACTCCTTTGCGCTACACTATCTAATGTATATCTGTTTCTTAAGATTCTAATACATAGTATAATATAAGCAAAATGCATATTTAGAATACTAGATATAACAATTATGGTATATCTACCTGTTGGGAGGAAGGCAATGGATTTAATTCAATTAAGAACATTCTATGAAGCAGCTAATTGTGGCAGTTTGACCGGCGCGTCTGAAATACTTTGTACCAGCCAGCCAGCCA
Source organism: Syntrophomonadaceae bacterium (assembly GCA_018432955.1). GTDB lineage: Bacteria > Bacillota > Syntrophomonadia > Syntrophomonadales > Syntrophomonadaceae > SV3-B162. The sequence goes on along the minus strand of JAHDSE010000035.1, from coordinate 19,976 downwards.
TTTCCCGTCAAATAATAAGCCTGGAAAAGGAACTTGAAATGAGTCTTTTCTCCCGTCACAGTCGCGGGGTCAGATTGACGGAAGCGGGACGCTGTTTGTTTGAATACGTCGAAAAATCCTTAAAATTATTGGACAACGCTGAGAAAGCATTAGCTGAATTGCGCGACCTGGAATCCGGCACTATCACTATTGGAGCCAGCACAACAATCGGAAATTACTTATTGCCTGCCTGGCTGGCGGGTTTTAGCAAACTATATCCTAAGATTGATCTATCCTTGCGGGTTGAAACCAGCAATAAAGTGATAGCAGGTGTACTGGAAGGAAAGTTTGATATCGGCCTGGTCGCAGGTTCGTTAAACTCACCGGAACTTTGTCAGGAATATCTTTTGAATGATGAGCTTATATTAGTTGTTGGACCTGAGCATTACTGGCTAAATGAAAAGCCCGTTTTCCCCGCGGCATTGCAGGGGGAGGTTTTAATATTAAGAGAAAGTGGTTCTGCTACAAGACAGGCTATAGAAACTTTTATGGAAAAAGAAAAAATCAGAGCAGCCAAAACTATTGTTTTAGGAGATACCGAAGCCATTAAAAGAGCGGTTATGGCTGGTATGGGTGTTGCTTTTTTGTCTAAAAATACTGTTAGCGTGGAACTGAGATATGGGCTGTTGAAGGAAATAAAAGAATCTCTTTTTAGTTTCAAGCGTCCACTATTTGCTATATATCCGAAAGGAGTTCGATTGTCGCCGGCATTGTTAGCTTTTTTATCAAGTATTAAGAAACATTTGAAATAAGTGAGGGAACCATTTCTTCTCAAAGCTGGCATGGGTAGGCATATTTCATAATTTGTACATAGTAATCCACTTGCTGTTTTAATCTTATTGGATAATCAAATATCAATTTAACTTGCTTCTACTTATATTTATGAACTAGTATTAAATATAAGGCTATAAAAAAGTATGAATAAGGTAAATCTACAAAAAGAAAGATCGAAAAGGAGAAATTAAGGTATTGACAACATTTGATGAACTTAAATTAGCACCGTTCATAATTGAAGCAGTAAATGATATGGGTTTTGAAGAAGCTACTCCCATACAGGAAAAGACGATTCCCCTGGCTTTGCAGGGAAAAGACCTTATAGGCAGAGCACAAACCGGAACCGGGAAAACCGCGGCTTATGGTATACCGATGGTAGATAGATTTGAACTTGAGCAGGAATCTATTCAGGGTCTGGTTGTTACCCCGACCCGTGAACTTGCTATGCAGGTTGCTGAGGAATTAAACCGGATTGGACAGCATAAAAGAATTAGATCCTTACCCATCTATGGAGGGCAGGAGATTGACAGACAGATAAAAGCCCTTAAGAAGCGTCCCCATATAATTGTAGGTACACCTGGACGCCTTATGGATCACATGAGAAGAAGAACTATAAGACTGCAGCAGCTTAAAGTGGTGGTTCTCGATGAAGCTGATGAAATGCTTAATATGGGGTTTAAAGAAGACATAGAAGAGATATTAAAACATTTGCCTGTAGAAAGGCAGACCCTGCTTTTCTCGGCTACTATACCATTACACATACAGAATCTGGCCCGGGATTTTATGCGGAACCCGGAAATGATTCATATTGCTCCCCGGGAAGTAACTGTAGCCAGCATCAAACAAGAATATATTGAGACACCTGAAAAACATAAACTCGACGTATTATGCCGCTTGCTGGATATTCAGAACCCGGACCTGGCTATTGTATTCGGCCGTACTAAACGCAGGGTGGATGAAATTGCTGAGGCATTAAGCCAGCGCGGTTACTCAGCTGAAGGTATTCACAGTGATTTAAGCCAGAATCGGCGGGATACCATAATGCGAAAATTTAAGACTGGAGAAATAGAGGTCCTGGTGGCAACCGATGTGGCTGCCCGCGGACTGGATATAACTGGAGTTTCTCATGTTTACAACTTTGATATACCTCAGGACCCCGAGAGCTATGTGCACCGTATCGGACGAACCGGCCGGGCAGGTGAACAGGGCCTGGCTACTACTTTTGTTACTCCGCGGGAAATAAATCATTTGAAATATATCGAACAAATCGCCAAACACCAGATTGTACGCAAACCTGCGCCTACTGTAGCTGACGCTTTTGCTGGTCTGCAGCGGGTAGTTGTGGAAAATCTCCTTGGAGTTGCAGAAAGTGAAGAGATCCAGCCTTACAAAAGCCTGGCCCAGACTATGCTGGATGAAAATGATTCGGTTACTTTATTATCAGCAGCGCTCAAGATGCTTACCCGGGAGCCAATTAACAAGCCATTAACGGTATTATCCAATGCCCCGCCTATCCCGACAAGAAAAAGAGAACCGGCTTATAAGGATAAGAGAAGCTATGGCCGCAAGAACCAACCCCAGAGAAACACCAAAAAACCTAATAGGCCTAAAAATACAAGAAATAAATATCAATAAGAGCGTATTCACCGGAAATTCTGAGGACTAAATTGGCGATATTAAAAAAATCCACATAATAATGTGGGATAGAATTATTGAGAGAGATATGCCATTTATCCAAAACAAATAGGAAAAATTCTTACTTCTCTTGGACAGTAAGAATAATTCCATTGTTTTGTTCTTAAGTAAACTGATCCATAATGTCTATATTGGCATTAAGCAAATCATTTTCGTCGATAAAAATTAAACTTAGTCTCTTTAATTTGTCTATATCTCTGTATAGTGTTCTATCAGTTAAATTCTCATATAACATTATAGATAAAGGGTGTTGCCTTTTTTTGAAGTCTTCTAATGGGATAGGATTTAACTCAAACAATAAATAAGGGGAATCAATATCTATCTCTGTAAGGTGGCTAATCAAATTAAATTGCCTGTGGTTAATTTCTTTAGCAGTAAACTGTTCCAGTATAAAGTCTTTATAAGTAACAAGTTTAATAAATTTTAACATTTCCTGCCGCCCAAATTCCATTTCATATAAATATCCCTTAAGCGCAAATTTAACAAATTCAGTAAGATTGCCATTGTATTTAAAGCGGGCTTCTTGTAGTTTATATACATATTCAGCACGGTTTTTGTAATAAAAATTTGCTAATGAATAAAAGTTGTTCACATTATATTTGCCATGAAACAGAATGTAGGCTTCAAGAGCCCTGGATGTTCGACCATTTCCATCTCTAAACGGATGAATAGTCACAAGGTAAAAATGAGCTATTATAGCTCTTGTAACTGGATTTCTTATTTCTGGTGCATAAGTGTTATTAATCAGCTTAATAAATGCCTGCATTAATTTTTCTATTTTATGTTCACTTGGAGCCTGATACTCTCCTGCATGGACAATTGTCCTTCTGTATTCACCGGGAATGTTTTCGGGATAATCGCATTTTTGGGTTGTTATCAAGTGAATGTGTCTAATTAATTCTTCAGTTACTATCCCTTCTTTATTGCTGGAAGCATCTTTTTTGATAAACTCCAAAACCAGGTCTGCATTTATAACTTCTTGTTCCTCTGTGTTGAATTTCCGGTCAGGGTCTTTTTTTGCTGCCTTCAAGGTTTTTGCAATTTCCTCTTCTCTCAAAGTATTGCCTTCTATTCCTGTTGTTCCTTTTATTTGCCGAAGAATATTCAATGAATTAATTTTGGCTTTTATACTTGGGGGAAGCGGTATGTCCAGCGCAGAAAGTTTTTCAGCTTCAATTTTGATGCATAGTTCATATATTCCCGGATCTGACATATTAACGTTGGGCTCAAAATTCATGTTCCATGACCTTCTACTACCCATTAATGTTCCTCCTTTTGTCAAACATAGCATTCCTTAAACACTGAATAAATCTTAAGTTAAAGTAAATGGTATTATATTATATGTCAATGTAAATGTCCAGAACAAAGAAAATGGTTTAATAATTTTATACCCTGATTAACCATCTGCTACAGTAGTTATCGTAAGGTTGCGGTGGGGTTAAGCATAGAAAGGTAAGGTTTGCTTTTCATAATAGCACCGGTGATGATGTTTAGGGTTATCCTATGACAAGAATATATGTTAAAATGTGGGAAGCAGCGAAATTTGTTATATATTAAAGATATATATCTTATCTTGGTGAACCACAAAGAAAGGTTTGTTTAAGCATGAGTGATATTAATACATATCTTGAGCAATTAAAGCCTAATGTTGTTATAAAGGGACCATTGTTTCCGGAATCAATACAGATAATAACTGCTATGTCTTTGGCAGATTCAATAAGAATATTCGGCAAAGGATTAAAAACAAACCAGGCTTATGATAATATTCTGTCCCTGGCACAATTAAACGAATTAGATATAACCCCGGATAAAGAGCCTTTTGATGGTGATGCAAAGAGATTCCGTCTCGGGATTGAAGCTATGCGCTTGGAACTAGCCTATGAGTATGATCCCTATTTTTCACTTTCCATTGCTCGCGTTGATCCATTACCACACCAGTTGGAAGCGGTTTATGATTATTTTCTGAAACTACCTCGAATCCGTTTCCTGCTAGCCGATGATCCGGGGGCCGGTAAAACGATTATGGCCGGGCTACTAATCAAGGAACTGAAGATTCGCGGAATCATCAAAAGAATTTTAATTGTAACTCCGGCCAATCTATCCTTTCAATGGCAGCGCGAAATGAAAGATCGTTTCCGGGAAAAATTCGAAGTTATCCGGGGAGATATTCTGCGGGCAAATTATGGTTCCAATCCCTGGCAGGATAAAAACCAAGTTATCACTTCTATTTCATGGGTATCGCGTATAGAAGATGCTAATGAAAGCTTATTACGCAGTCACTGGGACTTAATTATAGTGGATGAAGCCCATAAAATGAGTGCATATAGTGCCGATAAAAAGACCCTGGCCTACAAACTGGGTGAATCTTTGTCAGAGATGACCGACCATTATCTACTCATGACGGCCACTCCTCATAAAGGGGATCCAGCTAATTTTTGTCTCTTCCTTGAACTTCTTGATAAGGATGTGTATGGGGACGTAAGAAGCCTGGAGGAGGCTATGCGCAGGCAGAGTGCTCCATTTTATCTGCGCCGGGTAAAAGAGGCTCTAGTAACATTCCCTAACCCGGAGACCGGGGAAATAATGATGCTTTTTACAAAACGTAATGTACAGACTGTTGAATTCCAAATCGATCTTGATGAGATGGACTTTTATGAAGCTTTGACCCGATATGTAGAAGAACAATCTATCAAGGCTGCCCAGGATGATTCAGCTCGAGGCAGAGCTTTGGGTTTTACCATGGCCATGCTCCAGCGGCGCTTCGCTTCTAGTGTTTTTGCGGTAAGAAGAACCCTGGAACGGATGAAATTAAAGAGAGAACAGATTCTAGCCGATCCGGAAGCATATCGTAAAGAACAGATGAACAAAAAACTACCGGATGATTTTGATGATCTACCCGAAGAAGAGCAAGCAGAAATCATTGCTCAACTGGAAGATATTGTAGCTTCGGTTGACCCCGAAGCCTTGCGGGAGGAAATCGTGCAACTGGGACGGTTGATATATCAGGCCCTCGATCTGGAGAAAAGAGAGGCAGAAAGCAAACTCATCAAATTAAAAGATACTCTCATTCAGCATGGGTTTTTTGATGATCCTAAAATGAAACTCCTTATTTTTACCGAACATAAGGATACCTTAACCTATCTGGTAGGAAAACTACAAGATTGGGGCTTAACGGTCACCCAGATTCATGGTGGAATGAAGATTGGTAATCGGGATACTCATGGTACTCGTATTTATGCAGAACGGGAATTCAGGGAAGATTGTCAGGTCATGGTGGCCACCGAAGCCGCCGGAGAAGGAATAAACCTGCAATTTTGCTGGTTTATGATCAATTATGATATCCCCTGGAATCCAGTTCGATTGGAACAACGCATGGGCCGCATTCATCGTTATGGACAGGAAAAAGACTGCTTGATTTTGAATTTTGTATCTACCAATACCCGAGAAGGCAGGGTTTTAAACAAGCTTTTTGAACGCATACGTAAGATAGAGGAAGATCTGGATCCTAAACGTACCGGTAAAGTATTCAATGTCTTGGGTGATATATTCCCGGCCAATGAATTGGAAAAAATGGTACGCAATATGTACACGCGTAACACGACTGAAGATGTTATCAAGGATCGAATTATAAAAGAAGTTGATACCGAACGATTTAGGGATATAACTCATTCAGCCCTGGAAGGCCTGGCTAAGAAGGAACTTAATTTATCTGCTATTATTGGCAAGTCTGCCGAGGCCAGGGAAAGACGTTTGGTTCCCGAAGTAATCGAGGATTTCTTCTTAAAAGCGAGCAAAATTAGTGGTGTTCCCGCCAGGGCGATTCGCAAAGGGGAACACATTTATCGTTCTGGAAGGGTACCTCGAAACTTGTGGCAGATTGGTGAACGACTTGAACCGCGTTTTGGTAAATTAGGACATGAATATAAGCAAATATGTTTTAATAAAGAATTGTTAAAAAAGGATCCCACCTTAGAATGGGTAACCCCGGGCCATCCGTTATTCGAAACCGTGAGAGAGGATATATTGCTTCAGGTCCAGGAAGACCTGAAACATGGGGCTATTTTCTATGATTTACACCGTGAAGACCCGGCATGTTTGGATGTATATTCAGCTTCCATCAAAGATGGTCTGGGCAATGTGGCACATCGTCGTTTATTTGTGGTTGAAACTCTGCCTAATGGCCAAATGGCTGTGCGCCAGCCTACTATATTTTTGGATTTGATTGCTGCTCCGGAGCCTGTAGAAATACCTCAATATGATAATCTCCCCGGGAGTGATAAAATAGAGCAGCATTTATTGATAGAAGCCTTACGACCTTTATTGGATGAGGTTAGCCAGCAACGTGAAAAGGAAACCCAGATTATCACTGAACACCTGCAGATTAGTCTTAATGAACTGATTAACCGACAAAATCTTCGTATGATAGAGCTATATCAGTTGCAGGATGAAGATGACCCCAATCCATTATTAGCTGCTAATATAAAAACAACCGAAGATAGATTGGACGAGTTGAACGAACGTTTGGAACGGCGTATGCAAGAACTGGACCGGGAAAAATCGTGTACTATAGGGAACATTATTCATTATGGCAGAGCATGGGTTTTACCTCATCCCGACAGAACGACTCCCCAGATGGCACCTATGGTAAGGGATGATGAAATTGAAGCTATAGCTATTAAGAAAGCCATGGAATATGAGCAATCTCGTGGCTGGAATCCGGTTTCAGTAGAGAAGGAAAATCGCGGATTTGATTTAATTTCCCGCAAACCCCATGCAGAGGACCCTGAAACAGCTGTTGATGTACGTTTTATAGAGGTTAAGGGCCGAGCTGGAGTAGGTGAAATTGCCTTGACCAGTAATGAATATAAAACGGCTGAGAGGCTAAAAGATGATTACTGGCTTTATGTGGTATTCAACTGTGCCGCTGAACCCGAACTACATACAATTCAGAATCCGACTAAATTGGGATGGCAGCCTATCGTAAAGATCGAACACTATCATGTAGAAGCAAAAGAAATACTGGAGGCAAATTGATGACGGAAGAAATGAAGTATTGCAAACGACTAATTGAAGTAGATTTGCCGATTAAAAGAATATCTGCTCATGCGCGGAGAGAGAAGAGTATTCGGCATGGACATATCTCTACATTACATATATGGTGGGCCAGACGTCCATTGGCTGCCTGCCGGGCAGTACTGTGCGCTTCTTTGTGGCCAGATCCAGTTGACCCGCTCTGCCCGGAAGAATTTAAGACAGCCGCTCGGGAAGAAATGTTAACCTGGGCCAATAAGAATGTAACATTATTAAGTGCGGAAAGCTTTCCTGATTTTATGAAAATCCAAAAAAATCCCAGTATACTTAAAGATGAGTTAGTATTGCGTAAATCTCTATTAAATTTTATAGCTGATTTTGCTAACTGGGATAATTCGACAGTAGATGAATATTTGCATAGTAGTCATAGATTGACCCAAGTAGCACATGAAAGCTTAGTGGGGATAAAGGGCACCAGACCTATGGTAGTTGATCCCTTTGCAGGTGGAGGTTCTATTCCTTTAGAGGCCCTTAGGGTAGGGGCAGATGCATTTGCTTCTGATCTTAATCCAGTAGCAGTTTTGCTTAATAAAGTAGTACTCGAATATATTCCCCGTTATGGTCAGGAACTGGCAGAGGCGGTGCGAGAATGGGGAGAGTGGATAAAAAAAGAAGCGGAAAAGGAATTGGCGGAGTTCTACCCCAAAGATCCTGATGGTGCAACGCCGATAGCTTATCTATGGGCTAGAACTATCCAATGTGAAGGACCTGGATGTGGGGCGGAAGTTCCATTAATACGTTCTTTGTGGTTAGCAAATAAACAAAATCGTTCAATTGCTTTAAAAATGGTTCCCGATCATAAAGATAAAAAAATTGATCTTGAAATAGTAGAAAATATCAAAGCACAGGAGATCAGTGGAGGTACAGTTAAACGTGGTTCTGTTACATGCCCAGTGTGTGGATATACTACCCCAGTTGCTGCAGTACGAAAGCAATTGAAAAAACGTCATGGAGGATCTGATGATGCTCTATTATTATGTGTGGTTATAACTAATGGTAGTGGTAAAGGTAGATCATATCGTCTACCTAATGAACTAGATCTAAATGCGGTAAGAAAGGCGCAACAGGAAATTGATAACCGCGAATCTCAACATATGGGTAAATTTAACTTAGTTCCCAATGAACCAACCCCAGCTGGCGGAGGCAGCGGTGCTGGTCGTGCATTTTCACAACGAAATTATGGGATGGATATATTTAAAGATCTTTTTACATCCCGACAGGCCTTGGCGTTAACTACCCTAACTAGATTGTGTAAGGATGCTGGTGACATAATATCTAAAAGCAAAGAGTCTATATTTGCGATAGCGGTACAGTCTTGTTTAGCACTCATTATAGATAAATTAGCTGATAAAGCTAGTTCATTATGTAGCTGGAAATCATCAGCTGAGTACATGGCGGGACATACCTTTAGCAGACAAGCGCTACCTATAATTTGGGACTTTGGTGAATCCAATATTTTTGGTAATGCAACCGGAGATATACTATCTGAGGTGGAATGGTTTTATGAAGTTCTTTGCCATTGTGCGACATCAATTGATCATAGTGGCATGATAGATATTTCAACTGCTCAGAATCATAAATTGCCAAATGATGCTGGACATATTTTCTTTACTGATCCACCGTATTATGATGCAGTTCCATATGCTGACTTATCCGATTTCTTTATAGTATGGTTAAAACGTACTGTTGGAGATATACATGCTACTTTATTCTCTAATGAATTAGCTCCAAAAGAAGATGAGTGTATAGTAGATGAAACCAAGGGGAAGGATCGCATTTACTTTGAGAAAAGCATGGCTCAAGCTATGGCTGAAGGACGACGAGTTCTAACTCCAGAAGGTATAGGAGTGGTAGTTTTTGCTCATAAATCAACTGAAGGATGGGAGGCTCAACTACAAGCTATGGTTGATGCTGGATGGATAATTACAGCCAGTTGGCCAATTGATACTGAGATGGGTTCCCGTTTGCGGGCTATGAATTCCGCTGCATTAGCTTCCTCCATCCATCTCGTTTGCCGTCCTCGTGAGAATTCCGATGGTTCCTTGCGTACCGATCTTATCGGTGACTGGCGTGATGTTTTGCAGGAGTTACCTGTACGTATTCACGAATGGATGCCACGTCTGGCTGAAAACGGGGTGGTAGGAGCCGATGCTATTTTTGCTTGTCTGGGCCCTGCACTGGAAGTTTTCTCCCGTTATTCCAGCGTAGAAAAACCCAATGGTGACCAGGTTTCATTACGGGAATACATGGAGCATGTTTGGGCTGCCATATCCCGCGAAGCCTTGAGCGTGGTTTTTAGTGAAGCCGACGCTTCCGGTTTTGAAGAGGATAGCCGCTTAACGGCTATATGGCTATGGACGTTATCAACCGCGCCAGGTAAGGATAAACTGGATTCAAAGGTAACTGATGCGATTAACCGCGATGAACCAGGTGATGATGCAGATGATAAAAAAGCAGCTGGTAAAACCAAATCTAGTGGCTACCTGTTGGAATACGATACAGCTCGAAAAATTGCCCAGGGATTGGGTGCCCACTTGGACAAACTTACTTCAATCGTGGAAATTAAAGGCGATAAAGCACGTTTGCTGTCCGTGGAGGGTCGAGCACGCTACCTTTTTGGGAAACTTGAGGAAGCAGTAGCAGTTAAGAAAAAGAGTAAAGCTAGACAGGCACAACCTAGCCTGTTTGATTTAACCGAAGATTTTGAAAAGGGGGCCTCCTCTGTTGAACCGGGTATACGTCAGATAGGAACTCCTTTGGCTGGAGCAACGGTTCTGGATAGAGTTCACCAGAGTATGCTGCTGTTTGCTACCGGACGGGCTGAGGCTTTGAAACGTTTCCTGGTGGAGGATGGAATTGGCCATGACCAGCGCTTCTGGAAACTGGCACAGGCACTATCGGCTCTATATCCCCCCTCCAGTGATGAAAAACGATGGGTAGATGGAGTCCTGGCCCGCAAAAAAGGATTGGGCTTATAATATAATAAATTGGAAGCAAATTTATTATAACTATTCTGATAATATAAAGATATTCTATTGTTGTGATACCCGGAGGTGATGTTAGATTTTGCAATACATAATATACACCGATGAATCAGTTAAACAAGGTAAGTATCATAGTAATTTTTATGGTGGGGCCCTGGTTCGATCTACAGATTTGGATGCAGTAAAAGCAATATTGGATGCTGAAAAGAAACGCCTTAGGTTACAGGAAATCAAATGGACTAAAGTATCTACCGCATATTTGGATAAGTATGTAGCTATGATAAAATTATTCTTTGACTTGATAGAAAATGAAAAGATTAAAATTAGAATTATGTTTACCCAGAATGCTCGCTCAGCAGTAGGTCTTACCCGAGAGCAGATAGAGGAATCATATTTCCTTCTTTATTATCAATTTTTTAAACATGCGTTTGGGCTAATTTACGCAAATGATTCTGAAGAACCGATATATTTACGTTTATATATGGACCAGTTACCTGACACCAGGGCCAAATCAGAGAGGTTCAAAAACTTTATATATGATTTGCAGACACAAAGGGAATTTATAGATGCCAATATTAAAATACGCAAAGAGGATATTGTTGAAGTGGATTCTCATGATCATGTGATCTTACAGTGTACTGATGTGGTGTTAGGTTCTATGCAATTTCGGCTTAATGATTTACATAAGGTTATTCCGGAAGGCAAAAAACGCCGAGCACCCAAGACTATAGCTAAAGAAAAACTGTATAAATATATTAACTCCAGGATTAGGGGAATATATCCCGGATTTAATATTGGAGAGTCAACAGGGCATCAAGGAGATAAAAGTAATAGATGGAATCATCCTTACCGCCATTGGAAATTTGTTTCAGGGTACTCTGAATATGACGAAAGTAAAACAAAACATAAATAGATGGGCCCCATCACTCCTACATCAATATCCCAAACATAAACTTGGGACTTCGAAGTCAACAGGGCCACCCATAACAATTATTATTCTTTTACACCTTTATTATACACCATAAATGATGTATTTTGGCAAGAAAAATATTCTAATTTATATATAAAAATGGAGGATAAGATATGGCCTTAAAACCTTGGTATAAAGTTGTTACACCACGGGAAGATCTGCGTGAAGGCAGACCTTTGGATGCATCCGAGTTTGCGGTTCACCTGGACCAGATTCGGGATGGACGGGCACCGGTTGATTACCAGGATCCCCGACGGTTTTTTGAACGTACTTACTTAACCCAAAATCTTATAGTGCTGGCGGTTGAGACAGTACGACGCTTATCAGGTATTACTACTGAGACCTCAGCAATTTTTAATATGGCAACCCAGTTTGGTGGTGGGAAAACCCACGCATTGAGCGTCCTTTATCACCTGGCCAATAGCGGACCGGAAGCTGACAATCTAAGCGGTGTACGCCGTATTTTGGAGAAAGCCGGTGTTAATTCAGTTCCCAAAGCAGCAGTGGCCGTATTTGTGGGTACCGAGTTTGATTCTATCAGCGGGCGCGGGGGAGATGATGGGACACCAAAGCGCAAGACTCCCTGGGGGGAGATTGCTTTCCAGTTGGGTGGGGAGGAAGCATTTAATGCAGTGGCTGAACATGATCGCCGAGAGATTGCTCCGGCAGGCGACGTTATTCGCAAGATACTTCCCCAGAGGCTCCCTTGCCTTATTTTAATGGATGAGTTAATGAATCACGTAAGCCGGAACCGGAAAAGTGGCCTGGCCAGTCAATTCTATGATTTTATACAGAACCTTTCCGAAACCGTACGTGGAATGAAAAACGCAGTTTTGGCCGTATCTATTCCAGCTTCGGAATTAGAAATGACCGCTGAAGACCAGTCTGATTATGACCGCTTTAAAAAGCTGCTTGATCGTATAGGAAAACCTATATTCATGTCAGCAGAATCGGAAACCGCTGAAATTATTCGGCGCCGTTTGTTCGAATGGGGAGGACTGCCGGATGAAGGTAGGAAGGTATGTGCGGAATATGCAGATTGGATTATAGATAACCGCAAACAATTGCCGGACTGGTTTGCAGCTGATCCCCGCGAGGCATTTTTAGCCAGTTATCCTTTTCATCCCTCGGTTTTGTCTGTCTTTGAGCGTAAATGGCAGGTGTTGCCGCGCTTTCAACAAACCAGGGGAATACTGAGGCTCTTGGCTCTATGGGTATCAAAGGCTTATCAGGAAGGTTTCAAGGGCGCTCATAGAGATCATTTGATTGGATTGGGAACTGCTCCCCTGGATGATCCGCTTTTCCAAGCGGCGGTATTCGAACAACTTGGTGAAAGTAAACTGATCGGTGCCGTTACTACCGATATCTGTGGGAAAAGGGATGCTCATGCATTGCGTTTGGACAAGGAATCCGTGGAAGCTATTAAAAAGGCACGTTTGCATCGCAAGGTAGCTACCAGCATTTTCTTCGAATCCAACGGGGGTATGGCCAATGCCCAGGCTACTATACCGGAAATAAGGCTGGCGGTGAGTGACCCGGAACAAGATATAGCAAATGTTGAAACTGTATTGGATAATTTAACTAGCAACTGTTATTATCTATCAAGCGAGCGTAATCGTTACCGCTTTGGTATAAAGCCCAATTTGATTAAACTTCTTGCCGATCGTCGGGCAAATATCAAGGACGATCAAATTAATAAAAAAGTGCGGGAACAGGTAGAAAAGGTCTTTGCCGAAGGAAACGGTGTAGAACGAGCATATTTCCCGGCCAAAAGTAGTGCGGTGGCGGACCGTGCCGTATTAACGATTGCAGTGGCAGATCCAGACATATCATTACAAGATAAAAAAACACTTAATTTAATAGAGGAAATAACACGTTCTTATGGAAACTCAGCACGAACATTCAAGAGTGCAATTATATGGGCGATAGCGGATTCGGATACAGTAATGAAAGAGGAAGCACGTAAATTATTGGCCTGGGAGGATATAAAGAAAGAAAAAGACAGCCTCAGGCTGGATGAAAGCCAGGTTAAAGAACTGGAGACTAACCTGCAGCAAGCCCGGCGTGAACTTAAAGAGAGCGTATGGCGCAGCTATAAGAACCTGGCATTGCTGGGAAAAGACAATAAAATGCGTCTGGTAGATATGGGCTTAATACATTCAAGTTCATCTACCTCAATGTTGCAACTAATTTTAAATCGCCTGATGCAGGATGGAGATATTACCGATGGTATTAGCGCGGCATTTTTAGTGCGCAACTGGCCACCAGCATTTACCGAATGGAGTATCAAATCGGTGCGGGATATGTTTTTTGCTTCACCGCAATTTCCACGTATTTTAAACCAAAAGATTATTAAAGATGGGATTGCCAAAGGGGTGACCAATAAGGTTATCGCCTATGTGGGTAAATCAACTGACGGCCGGTATAAGCCTTTTTACTATGGTGATGTATTAACGGAAAGCGATATTGAAATATCTGAGGATATGTATATTATCAAAGCTGATGAAGCTGAGAAACATAAGGAACCACCAGCATTAACCACTATAAAGATTAATCCTGGTCAAGTGAGAATGAAACCCGGAGATAAATATACTTTTGTAGCCGAAGGCTATGATCAGTTAGGCCGAATCTTTGAGATAAAAGACCTATTCTGGACATCTACAGGAGGTAACATCGATGAACAAGGGGTTTATACGGCTGGTAAGGATCAGGGCTCATTTATAGTCAAAGCTAGTTCGACCAAGGTACATAGCACTGCTAATATAGCTATTAATATACCCGGTGAGACAAGCGGTCCGGATAAGATTCCTAATCCAGATCCAGATAATCCTACTATTGAATTAACTAAGCCTTCAAAGTTGGCTTGGAGTGGAGATTTGCCGTCTCAGAAGTGGATGAATTTTTATGCGAAAGTATTGGCAAGATTTGCCGCCGGGCAGGGATTAAAGATAAATGTTAGCGTACAAGTGGAATCCGATGGTGGGTTATCGGAACAAAAAATCGAGGAGACCAAAAGCGCTCTGCGGGAATTAGGTTTGAATGATGATGTAGAGCTGGGGTAGGAGATAATTCAATAGATCAATTCCTTATATGTCAGAGCAATGGGCAAACGCTCTTGAAGATGAAGCCGAAGAGGCGGTGGTAAATAGTATGATTTAGTTTGTTATATTATTTTAATATTAAAAGCCGGGATTGTCTTTTATCACAATCCCGGCCAGTATACTATCTACAGCAACCTTAATAATAAATAAATTTGCATTATTAAGGCTATTGAAAGAATTAATGATAGTATTACCAGCCCTACTAATAGTAGGGCATACATCATTGGTAATTCCTCCATTTTAAATTTGTCAATAATATTATTCGCATGTTCTTAAAAAATAATCAGGAAATTATAGGCAGGAAAATGTTTCCTTTTGCTGAATAGTAAGGCTAAGGAGGGTGTTACATGAACTATCTTACATTAAGTTATAGAGGGAAAGAATACACATGGGAAGAATTCAACAATGAACATATTAAATTTATTAATCAATTGGAACTACCTGATGATTTACTAATTAACTGGGGAATCAGAGATTTTAGTGTTGTCCATGATGTGGGATATTCTATAGCCATATCAAAGTTCAGAGAGCTTTACAGGGTAATAGCAAGTGCTAGATATGCATTAATTAACGCGCATCAAAAATTTTATGATAGTAATGTTATTGGTGTTGAGGGTGATTATAGAAATCAAATTTGGATGAGGTCGCAGTTTCTGAAAAATAGTATTATTTGGTATAATTCATGTGAGGATTATATATTTCAAATTTTATGGTTTGGATTTGATATGCACAAAACAGTAATAGAATCGAGAGAAAACTATTTGTTATTATTGCAAAAAGCAGTCTATGGCAAAATAATTAAAGAATTAGAAGGTTTAAAAGGTTCCTCTTTCGAGGTTCATGCAGATAGACTGGCCATAAGAATACAAGAATATCGTGAATATACTAGCTACTTAAGAGATAATTTAGCTAATAATTTAAAACATAGGGGAAACCTAAATTTTTCAGGGATTGAGGATTTAAGAAGTATTAGATATTCAGCAATAAGCAAGGAAAAATCTAAGCGATTTGACACTGAGTGGATAGAACCAGATGTAATAGATATTGATGACACTATTAATATACTTAAAGATATTCACATAAAATTATTAGAATTTGCAAGGTTTATTTTAGATTATATGGATTTTGATAATATGTTTGAGGTAGACGATCAGGAACAGTATGTTATGAACACAATTAAAAACAAGCGAGATTATAAGAAAATAATCTTTGATTAACTTTGACTGACATAGAACGAGCCTTTGGGTTCTTTTTATTAGCAAAAAAGTGGATCTGGCCAGATTAACCTGGTTCATTAGTTTTACAGAGCTCCAGAGGGGTTCTTTTATGACCGATTGCAGGAAAATGCTTCCTTTTGCCGAATCATGGAAAGAAAAAGGAAGGTGTAATTTATGATTAATGGTAAGATTGAGGGTGTTCTTAATTATTTAAAAAGGTGTAACGCCAATATAGACACCGGTAATTCAATGGCCTTTATGGAAATTTGCTGGGCAATTTATGGTGATAATAATTATTCTGCTGAAGAAGAAAAAGAAATGATTGGTGTTTTACTTAGCCTAGAATCACAAGGATTTATTGATCGGGTAGAACCAAAAGCCTATTACCCTAAAGCATTGTATTATCTTACTAAAAAAGGGTTAGCGTCTTTAGAAAGAAGATAATCAGAATTAATATAGCCTGGCAGCAATGTCGGGCTTCTTTATTGTTATCCGTATTTTCCCCAGCTTAGCTTTTAACCTATTTAATAATATCTAATGAAAGGCAAAGAAAAATACAGTTGACATATAATAACTTATATGATTACATATACCGGTTAAAAAACTCACCTGTTCCGGACAGGTGGTTACAGCCCGTCCAGAAAATTGTTACAACCATTCCGGTTGTATGTTTTTATATATCTACCGTAAAAAATAATTAACCTAATAGGTTAATAAAAATATTGATTATTACATATAATACTGTATAATGAGTTTGGTAGATGTAATAATTTTACTCCATCAATTTTAATGGAGGATTTCATGGAAATCAAATTTAAAACTGCTAAACTCAAGAAAACCTGCGAAAACTACGATTTAGCCAGGAAAAAATGGGGTGAAAAAGAGGCTCGGGCTATTATCAAGCGGCTCAATGAGATGCAAAGTGCTGATTGTATCGCCGATTTGAACCATGCTCCTCCGACCAGATGTCATTTGTTAGAACCTCATAAGCGAGGTATATATGCCGTTGACGTGGGGCATCCTTTCCGCCTTACCTTTCAGGCAATATCAGAATCTGGTGAATTGCTTGGAAATATTGATGCCTCACAGGTTAAATGTATAAAGATACTGGAGGTGACTAATTATCATGACGACTAAACAGCGAAAAATTGGTTTCAGTCCTGATATTGCCATTCCTCCTGGGGAGACTCTACAGGAATTTTTAGATTCACTTGCTATGACCCAGGTGGATTTGGCAAAGCGAACTGGCCTAACAACAAAAACGATTAATGAGATTATTAAAGGTAAAGCTCCTATAACCCAAGAAACTGCTTTGAAACTAGAAAGTGTTTTTGGAATACCGGCAAGTTTTTGGAATAATTTAGAGGCCAACTATCAGGAAACCAGGGCACGGTTGCAAGCAGAAAAAGATATTGAGGATGAAACCGCTATAGCTCTATTGATTCCCTATCCGGAACTGGCACGGCGAGGTTTTGTTAAACCTACTAGGAAAGTAAAGGAAAAGGTTGTTAATCTACGGCAATTCTTTGGTATTGCATCCCTAAATTATATTCCGGATATTTTGCCGGTTGCTTTTAGGAAACACGCTAAAGCCAGCAATTCTCACTATGCTTTAGCGTCCTGGATTAGAATGGGGGAGTTATTAGCCGGGGATATAGAAACGCAAAACTTTAATGAGAAGAAATTAAAAGAGATGATGCCGAAATTCAAAGACTTAACTATGTTAGAAGCCAGTGATTTTATACCCCGCTTAGGTGAATTGTGTGCTTCATGTGGAGTGGCGTTGGTAATTGTTCCGCATTTACCCAAAACCTTTGCTCATGGGGCCACTAAATGGCTGCATCCCCTAAAAGCTATGATTCAGCTTAGTACCCGGTATCAATATGCCGATATTTTTTGGTTTAGCTTTTTTCATGAATTGGGTCACATAATGTTACACAGTAAGAAAGAGGCATTTGCTGAAACTGGGGAAAAAAATACTAAAGAAGCTGAGGCGGATCAGTTTGCATCAGATTATCTTATCCCTAACCCAAAGTATAAAAGTTTTATATCCCAAAATATATTTACCCGTAATTCTATAAAGCAGTTTGCTGATGAAGTCGGAATTGACCCTGGAATAGTAGTGGGAAGGCTACACCATGATCAAAAGATTCCCTGGAGTGGCTTTCAAGAGATGCAAAGGAAGTTTTCATGAGTAAGCTGTTACAGAAAAATGTCTCCATGACGCAAAAAAGCCGGAGCTTAAAAACTCCGGCTTTACTGTGTTCTTAGTGGCAGGGGAGAGAGGAATTGAACCCCCAGCCCTCGGTTTTGGAGTTTAAAGAAATATCGTTATTAGCTATAGTTATCTATCAAGAATACCTTAAAATAGGCATTGACTACTATAGGTTTTTATTGTTCTTTTTCTGAGTTGCAACACAATTTTGATCATTTTAAATTCCAATCTTATCTTTGAGACTACATAAGAAAAGAGTCCTTCCTGTTAGCGAAAAATTACAAAAATGGTGAACAACATAAATCGAGACAGGGCCTCTTAGGGTTGCTATTTGTCGGAATATTGGTCAAGGGATAAGCTTCTTTTTTGCCGAAATGTGTGAACAAAAAACAAAGAAAGGAGGCAAATTTGATGGCCGGTGAGAATGACAAATGGGATTTTACCAAGATGCTCGTAATGAATGGCGTTGGAGAAGAATTGCACCAAATGGAAGAATTGTAGGTGCTTCCGCAGAAGGATACAAAAATAAAGAGGATTGTATTACAAATGCAAGACGTAATGAATTCAACGGATAAAGAGTTTAGATTAAAAATTAGAATATCTTAACCGGGCAGTAATGTAATGCCCGGCTTATTTTGCGAAAAAATCAAGAAAAAATCCTAGTTATAGGCAATTGCAGCAATTATTATGACTTTAAATAAAGTTTTATAATCACTTCAATTCAATCCAAAAAAAATACGTACAGTACGTGTTGTGCAGTGCTGGATATCTATATCTACAATTAATGATCTTTGGAACAAAAAAGTGGCCTTCCGTCAAAATGGGTACCAGTTACTTCTTTGGGGATGGATATTGCTGGTATAGGGGTAGCTGTAGAGCAGTTGTAGAAGGTTGTGGCTATTGAAGGTTGTAGCCCGTGTAATCTATGACTTGGGGAAGGGAGTAGATGAAGATGAAGCCGAAGAGGAGGCTGGCTAAGTAAATAATAATCAACCCAATAAACCGAATTATAGCTTTATAATTTGGTTTATTGAAACAACATGGTAGTTATTGTAATATTTTGCTATGTAATATACAATAAAAAATATAGGTGGGAGAAATATGGCGAATCAAACTATTTCGTTTAAAAAAATAGAAATTAACAAACTACAATTCATGCATTTATGCAACTATTTTATTGAGGTACCATTTTCAGAAGAAAATAAGGAAGGCTTTGTTATACAAGACCAGGATTACAATAGTGTGTTCGTGTACTATATTCTTCGTTTACCAACTTATGAAACTCAATTCGACATCACAACTAATCAAATAGTTAGACAGGAAACATTTAAGACAAAAATTATACCATTTTCCATAAATTATAAAATGAAAACCCTCGAAATTTATGGAGGGAAAAAAAATATTCCTAGGCTGATTCAGATTGTAAGTAAGGTATTGAATTATGAAGTTGTGATAGAGGAAATTGTAATCGAGCCTAAAAAAATGATTCGTAACATGATAATGTTACAAGGATTAGATTTTGAGGTACTTAACATTCATGTCAAAGATTTTGAAATATCACAATACATACTAGGAGATTGTAATTTAAAAGTTTCAGGATTATTCGGTGCCCAAGAGTTAATAGAGAAGTATTCAGACAAAATATCGCAAATTAAATTAAGTATTCTATATCAAGATATTGCAACTTTTGTAGTGGTTAATAGATCAGGTAGTATACGATTTTATGGAGATAGTACGAAGATCGCAGAACAGTTTATGGATAAGCTGAAAGGGATATTATTGGGGGATTGAATATGCCAGAGGAGAATAATATTATTGGGGAACGTTGGACAAAAGAAACAGTAGCTTTACTTTCGTATCTTGGTTGGGAACAACATGGAGATAGTAATT
>JAHDSE010000154.1 GCA_018432955.1 Syntrophomonadaceae bacterium | reverse complement strand
CGTGTTCCAGACTATTATCTTTGCTCACTTCAATCCTCACGCCTTTTTCATCAGCAATATGAGCCATACTGCGGGTAAGATCATCTATTAGTGCTGAGATACTTATTTCTTGTTTTGCTATTTCAAAATCAGTATTTTGCAATCTGGATAAATCAAGCAGGTCGCCTACCAGCCTCTGCAGATATATAGTTTCGGACATAATCTGCTGCTGATAGTTTTTTACCTTTTCCGGGTCGCTTACAACTCCGTCAAATAAGGCTTCTAGTGAACCGCGGATTACTGTTACAGGGGTTCTGAGTTCATGAGAAATATTGGCAACAAAGTCCTGACGCATTTTTTCCAGGTTTGCACTTTCCTGGCTGGCCTTTTCCAGACGTTCGCTCAATATATCCAGGGTAATGGCCAGGTCACCCAGTTCATCGTTTTGACGGATTCCTGTTTGAGCTGTATAGTCACCGTTTGCAAGCAGCATGGCAGTATTTTTCATTCGATTCAGGGGATTGGTGAAGCTGACAGAAAACCCAATTGATAGAGAAAAAGCAATGAAGAGGGCAGCCAGAATACTGATTGCCAGAGCAGTGAAACTATCAGCTATGGCCTGATTTATTCCCTCAATAGGAGAATGCAGCAATACTACCCCGATTATCTCCCCCTTGGAACCGACAATAGGGGTGCCCACAGTAAGAGTAGGTGCATTGAGCAAAGTGCTGAAATCTTCACTGAAGGCAGTTTTGCCGGCAAAAACCTCTGAAATTATGATGTCTGCATCAGAGGGTAAATCCGAGTACAGGTATTCATTTCCTCCTGCTCCAATACCCTGTCCTCTGGTAATTAGATTCAGGTTCTCATCAATAATCCATACATCGGTCATGGCGATATCCTGAATGAAACGCAGATAGGCACCATAACCGCCTTGTCTGGCATTTGCCGGCATTAATTCCGAAATGCTCTGGGCTATGCCTGTGGCTCTGTTTTCCAGCTCAGTTTTATGCAGTTGCACAGTATAGTTTTTAAACAGGAGAAAAAAAACGCCTGCTATTATTATGGAAAACACCAGCAGTGCCAGAGCAAAATACGAACTCAGTTTTAAAGCAATTCTGTTTTTGAACATTAATTTGTCACCTCAAATTTGTAGCCTATCCCCCATATGGTTTTGATCTCCCAATTGTCGTGCTCAAATATATCGAGTTTGGCCCGAAGCCGTTTAATATGAGAGTCTACGGTGCGGTTATCCCCGTAATAATCATGTCCCCACAGGCTGTTCAAAAGGTTGTCCCGGGAAAAAACCTTGTTTTTGTGGCTGGCTAAAGTCCACAATAACTCAAACTCTTTTTTTGTCAGGGGAACATTGCTATCGTCAAGTGTAACGGTATAGTTTTCAAGATTTATGGACAAGTTATCGAAATTGAGCACATTATTGTGCTGACTGTCATTTTTCTCAATTCTGCGCAGTATTGCTCTGACCCGGGCCATAACTTCAGCAGGCGAAAAGGGTTTTACTATATAATCATCGGCTCCAATGTCGAGTCCCATAATTTTTTCGAAATCTTCACCGCGGGCAGTAATCATAATAATAGGAACATTGGATTTCTTCCGTATTTCTCGGCAAAGCTCAAAACCATCCATTTGGGGCATCATGACATCAAGCAATACTATGTCTGGGTTTCTGCTTGCAAACTGCCTCAAAGCATCCCGGCCATCCAGGGCAATGATGGGAGTGAAACCTTCCTTTTTAGCGTATTCTTCTAAAATTGAGGTAATTTGCTGATGATCATCGGCTATGAGTATAAGAGGCATATGGATCGACCTCCTTCCACTTTAGATTATATATTTAATTACCATATCAGAAAGAAAAACATTTTAAAAATATTAATTGAGGATTTTGCATAATTAGTTTTTTCGTATGATTAGGCAGTATTTTAGTACTGTCATCCTGAGGCAAAGCCGAAGGATCTTAAAATTCACCCTCCGGGTACTACTGATGTTGGCTTTGCTCACGATTAAGGTAGCTTTGCTAACGCTCAGAATAACAAGTTGGATTTATTTTAATTATGCAAAACTCTCAATTCAATAATAAATAGAAAATTTCATATTTACGACACAGTTTTGCCATAATTACTGATTATATTTAGTTAAAGCAGATCTGCAAAAAAAGAAGCAATTCCGAAAAGAAAGGGGTTTCCTTAAATGAAAAAGATAAAACAGTTTATCCTTGTGGGAAGTATGGCGTTGATAATGGGAACTGTATCGTTGCCGGCTCTGGCATCCTCTTACAGTACCCCGGCTGAATTGGCAGCAGGTTTAAGCGGTCGTACAGTCGACAGCGTTGTCACAGAAAGAATGGAAAACAATAAAACTTATGGAACTATAGCACGCGAAGCCAATGTATTGAATGAATTCAAGTCTGAGATAATAACGGTAAAAAAGGCCCGTCTGAATCAACGAGTTGAAGATGGAACTATGAGCCGGGAACGTGCAAATGCGATTATAGATATCCTGGAAGAAAAGCAGGCAAATTGTGACGGGACAGGTCCGACACAAGTTGGCAAGAATATGCAGGCAGGGTTTGGTGCTGCTAAAGGAATGGGGAATGGCCAGGGCGCCGGTCAAGGTGCAGGAAACAGTGGTGGCAGCGGACAAGGACAGGGTGGCATGGGAATGCGCAATGGCTCAGGTTTTCAGAACTAATGCTTCATGTGCATAAAAGAGTTCCTGGATTCGGATGAATCCAGGAACTCTTCCTACATTCATAACTGGTAAATAGAAAGGAAGGAGTGATAGTGTGAATAAAAAGACAAAACAGAACTTCATCATTGATGCTATAATGTTTTTGGCAATGATGGCCATGGGTGGAACTGGATTTTTGATCCGCTATGTTTTGCTCAGCGGTCAGGCCGGCAAAGCCGTATACGGGCAAAAAGTGGAGATGAGCATGCTGGGAATCGGGAAAGAGACCTGGGAAAATATCCACTTATACCTGGGATTCTTTTTGCTGGGCTTGCTGCTTATACATATTCTATTGCATTGGAAGCAAATAGTCTTGCTGTATGGTCGCCTTATTCCAGCAAGAAACCTGCGTTATATGATTTTACTCCTGTTTATACTGCTCAGTATTTTGGCGATAGCTTTTCCCTTTGTGATATCGCCGACATTCGAAACGGGTGAACTCCTGTATCAAGGAACAGGCGGGGGAGGGCAGTGACATAGGAAATTTTGGGGCAATAAAAGAGTCAGGCTAACTGCAGGCTCAACTCTGGGAGAAGGGGGAGTAAAATGAAACTACCTGGTTCAAACTCAAAGAAAACCAAATATTTGCTGTATTTATTGCTTGTATCTGTATTTATAACTATCCTGGCTTTTTTTCCCAGCAATTCTCAGCAATTGGCCAATGCTGATACTGAAAAGAAGATAGAAGTAATTTTGGATGGAGAAGCTTTAATTTTTTCTGATCAGGAGCCGACAATAATTAAGGATAGAGTTATGATACCGGCAAGGGTTTTGGCAGAAACATGGGGTATAGGCATCGACTGGGACAGTAAGAAAAGGCGAATTGACCTGAATTATTTGGAGAATCATCTTCGTTTTGATATTAATAATGATGAAGTTTTAATTAATGGGAACAAAGTAGATATGAATACAGCTATGATAATAAGGGAAGGAAGAATACTTATTCCATTGCGCCTGGTAAGTGAAGCTTTTGGTGCCGAAGTTTCCTGGGATTCAGAGAATAGAAGGGTGATAATTGATACCAAACGTGGGTTTAAGATTATAGATATTGAGAAAGCTCAAGGAGTATATCAGACAGGAGATATAATAAAATCTAAAATTACCTTGAAGAATATAACAGATGAGAAACAATCATTGTGGGTCGGCTATAGTCTGCAGGACCCTCTGGGAAAATACTATGATATTCCCGCACAAGCTTTAGATCTGGAATCAGGGGAACAAGATACTGTTGCAATAAGCTGGCAGATAACTGAAAACAGCGATTTGGTCAGTGGCGAGTATAATTCTTTTCTGGCTGTTTGGGATCAAAAACCGGTATTCAGTAAAAAAAGCCAGGCAAAGAAGTTGGCTGATTTTGCGTCAAGTGGGGATATAGTGATTTTCAGGGAAATAGACCACTTTGAAGACCTTGATAATAAGAGCTGGGTTGTTTCCAGCCATTCTATCGGCAAAGGTGATTTTCTTCCTGCCAATGTGCAGCTGGAAAACAATCGTTTGAAAATAATCCTTCCTGGAGAATGTTTAAGCAGTGGTGAGATAAGAAGCCAAGAACTTATGAAATATGGTCGTTATGAAATTAGATTAAAGGCTCCTGACGTTCCATCTACAATAACTGGCTTTTTCCTTTACAAAGCCCCTGATTACTACCGGGAAATAGATATTGAATTATATAGAGGAGAGGAAAACGAAATATATTTTGTGCTATATGCAGGCGGCGAAAAAACAAACGAAGTGGTAAAAAAATTGGAATTTGATCCAGCCCGGGATTTCCATACATATACTATTGATTTTTTTCCTGGCGAAGTCAGCTTTTATGTTGATAGAGAAAAAATGGCCTCATTTACCAAAGGACTTCCCCGCCAGAGTATGTATTTGATGGTAAATGCCTGGTATCCTGACTGGCTGGAAGAAGCTGCAAGTCCAGGAGCTGGCAGCTTGGAGATTGATTGGATAGCCTATTAAACAATTTGAGAATCACAGCCCGCAAAGTAATTGAGAAATGGAATCACCTGCTACTTTTTTCTTGCGTGTGCGCCGGTTATTATCCGGTACCTGACCTTTGTTTTATTGCAATGAACTGAGGCAAAAGTAGAAAAAATCAAATAAGTGTAAGAAAAGGGTACTTTTAAGTGTCTATACTTAAAAGTACTTTTTTAATGAAAAAATTTATCATATGCAGTAGAATTTCTTTTAGTTTCGTTATTATTAATATTTAAGGGAAATTTTAGATCTATTTTAAAGAAGATATTTAAGTATTATATTTGGGGAGGGGAAATAAAGGTGGAAAAGGTCGATGCTAAAAAAGAGTTTAAAATAATGGGGAGGCTAAAGAAGCTGCCCCGCTGGGCGAGGTGGGCTCTGGCAGTTTTGCTGGTGATTATTACAGCCTTAAGCATATTGTTTTGTATAAATAAGAACAAACCTATGGCAGTAACTGTAACCCAGATAGAGAAGCAGGATATCAAACAGACAGTTTTTTCCAATGGCAGCCTCGAAGCGGTTAATGAGCAGGAGTTTTTCACACCGGTTGACAGTACTCTGATGGAATTGAATGTCGAACTGGGAGACCGGGTCAAAAAGGGAGATGTTCTGGGGAGACTGGATACCCTGGAGCTGGGAAGGCGTTACCAGAATGCCCTGGCGGTGCTGGAAAGCAGGGAGGCTGAACTGGCCAGAGCGGAGGCGGTAAATGAGCAAGCAGAATTAAAGAAGGTTAAACTCAAATTCGAGAATGTCCAGAAGAGTAATCAAAGAACAGAAGAACTCTTTTCCGCCGGGGCAGTTAGTCAGGAAGAGGCAGAATCAAGCAGACTGCTTCTCCTTGAAGCAGAGACAGCTTATCAAGAGGAACTGTCGAGGTTTAATAAAGGAGCTGCCAGTAAAGAAATTCGGTCTTTACAATCCCAGGTGGATCTGGCCAGGCAGGAGGTGGCCCAGGCCAAAGAACGCCTGGATTTGGCTACCTTTGTTGCTGAAATTGATGGTGTGGTTACCATGGTTGGAGCCCGCAAAGGAAACCAGGTTATGGAGGGAACTGAATTATTAATAATAGGTGATGACAGTGAACTGGAAGTAAATGCTGACATCAATGAAATAGATGCCGGTTCCCTGGGTATAGGGCAGGAAGCAGAGATATCCTGCCTGGCCCTGGCAGGTAAGGAGTTTTCCGGGAAAATAAGCAGGATTGGCGATGCTGCGGTTGTGGGTATGAGTAGTGCGGGAGAAATGGTTAATGTACCGGTTGTAATTAATTTGCGGGGAGATATTGAGGGATTAAAAATAGGCTATACGGTTGACCTTTTAATAAAGACCATGGAAGAGAAGAACGCAGTTACGATACCCGTTGAAGCCATAATTGAGCGAGAGGATCATAAATTTGTTTATGTGGTTAAAGAGGGAGTGCTTGAAGAACGGGAAATAAAAACCAAAATAGGCAATGAGCTGAACGATATTGTATTGTCAGGTCTTGAAGCCGGGGAAGAGGTAGTAATCAATCCTTCACCTGAGTTGCAGAATGGGCAGAAGGTGCTGGTCATGCCTAAAGAGGTGAAGATGAGTGATTAAGGTAGAAGAACTGCAGAAAACCTACTATACCGGGACCGTAGCCGTTGAGGCATTACAGGGAGTCTCCTTTGAAATCAGCAAAGGTGAGTTTGTGGCGGTGATGGGGGCTTCAGGCTCAGGAAAATCTACTTTAATGAATCTTTTGGGACTTCTGGATAGTTCTTCAGGAGGAACATACATACTGGATGGCATTGATATTTCAGGCCTGACTGAAAATGAATTTGCCCATATAAGAAATCAGAAAGTGGGTTTTGTTTTTCAAGCCTTTAACCTTTTGCCGCGTCTTACTGCGCTGAAAAATGTCGAGTTACCCATGTTATATGCAGGAATTAAAGCTCCTGAACGCAGAAGGAGAGCTATGGAAGCCCTGGAACGAATGGGACTTGCTGATCGCCTTGACCACCGTCCTTATCAACTCTCCGGCGGGCAGAACCAGAGGGTTGCTATTGCCAGAGCGATGGCCAACAAACCGGCGATTTTGTTGGCTGACGAACCTACCGGGGCCCTTGACAGCGGAACCAGTTTGGAAATCATGCAAATTTTTCAGGAGCTGAATCATAATGAACACGCCACTATTATTGTAGTAACCCACGAAGAAGAGATTGCCCGGCACAGCCAGAGGATTTTACGCCTCAGTGACGGACAGCTAATTGCTGATGAACAACTGGATTTTACATTAAACGCTGCGGATGCTCTTCATCAGCTGAAAAGCGAGGTGGAGAACAGGTGAGTTTTTGGGAAGTGCTGATAGTTGCCTTTGATAATATCAGGAGTAATAAACTGCGTTCATTTTTAACCACACTGGGTATAGTAATAGGGATTGCTGCGGTAATATCAGTTGTTGCAATAGGGCAGGGCGGCAGAGCAATGTTGATTAACGAGATGGAGAAAATGGGAACCAATATGTTTGCTGTCTGGGTCAACTATAATGAAGGAGAAAGCTGGCGTCCCGGTGACCTGCAGGTCAATGATATTAATGTGATAAAAGAGGCTGTCCCGGAGATTGAATACCTGGCTCCGATCTCTTATTACCAGGGTAAACTGAGGGGTAATAAAGGGGAAGAATCAGTTCTGATAATGGGGACCAATTATGATTTGCTTAAGATAAGAAATTTACAGCTCGCTCAAGGCAGGTTTCTCAGCGAAGATGATGAATCAGCAGGCAGGAGAGTCATTGTTATTGAAGAGGATACCGCCCGGAACTTGTTCGGCTCTGAAAATCCGCTTGGACAAAGGGTAGTAATAGGCAGCAATTCAGCTGTAGTAATAGGGGTAATCAAGAAGGATTCTTCTGCTATTAGTTTTGATTCCCGCCAAAATGCCTATATCCCGCTGGCCTTTATGGATCAGTTGAGAAGATATCAGGTAATCAGCGAACTGTGGGGAAGTGCTGTCAGTAAGGAAGATGTTGACACAGCTATGGAAAAATCCCAAACAATTCTGGAAAGAAGGCATAATGCCCCTGATCACTATTATACATACAGTATGGAACAGGAGATGCAATCAGCCAATAAAATAATCGGCATAATGAGTATGATAATAAGCTGTATAGCAGGCATTTCGCTCCTGGTTGGGGGTATAGGGGTAATGAATATTATGCTGGTATCAGTTACTGAACGTACCCGGGAGATTGGCATACGTATGGCTCTGGGAGCACGCAGAAAGGATGTTTTGGTTCAATTTTTGGTGGAATCCGTTGTTCTTTGTCTTTTAGGTGGTTTTATTGGAACCATACTGGGCTACGGGGGAGCTTTTGTGGTGGCCAAAATAGCCCAATGGCCTCCCCTGGTGTCCTGGTGGACTGTAACCATAGCATTTGCTTTTTCAGCAGGCATAGGCTTGTTTTTTGGTATTTACCCGGCCAACCAGGCAGCCAAACTGGATCCCATTGAAGCCTTGCGCAGAGACTAGAGGAATCATTCGTATGGCTAATCTTAAATAATTGACCATGCTTAAAATGCTATTAAATATATGTGCAGCTTCAGGAAGAACTATTAATTTCGCCTGAAAATTATTTGCTGCGGGCTTCTGCTGATCTTAATGGCAGGCCGATATATCGGTCAATTTGAAAAAAAGAGCAGTGAAATTTACGGCCTGATTAATACACAATTATATTAAGCTGTAAGGAAATGCTTAATAAACGCATATTACATATAGGAACTAAGCTTAGTATACGTTGGTATTTATGGGACTGGTCTTCATTTTTTAGAAAAAGAGTATTCAGATCAGGTCTGGATGCTCCAGGAATTGGCTAGCAGTTTGAAAAAAGGATTTATAATGAGGTATAAATAATAATGAAAAAACTAAATTACTTTCTTATACTTATGATTCTTCTTATGCTGCTGTTTGATTTTTTTAAGAAGGACACAGAAAATATGAGTATCAATTTTTCTTTCCAGGAAGCACAGGTTTTAAGCTGCCAGCTTAAATAGCGAATTTTCTCTTAGCTTATAAAGCAGCAGAATGTTAGAATAATATCTAATAGTAATTCTGTGGGGGCTTTTTTTTATGAGCAGGGACGATGTTTTTTATTTGTGGGGAGAAGAGAATTTCTTAATTGATGAGGAAATAAAACGCATTATTTCTCTGATCAGAGAGAAAAGTGGCGAAGACCCCGAAATTTTATATATGGATGCTGATGATTTGACTCCCCGTGAACTGATGGAAACCCTGGAGTTCAGCCCGCTCTTTTCCATACAGAGAATAGTGATTATCAAGAGACCATATTGGCTGGGAAAGAGTAAACGGAAGACTGCAAGTGCTGATATACAAAAAGTGCTAAACGATTATCTGCAGAGAGAAAACCAGGGACAAACCTTAATTATAACTGCAGATCAGGCTAATTTAACGAATCCTGTTGGAAAAGTCCTGAATAAAAATGCTACTGTTATTAATTGCAAGATGCCGGGTACTCAGTTTTTGCTGAAATGGATTAAAAAAAAGCTTGAAATCCGGAACTGCTCAATTAAGCCGGATGCTGCAGAACTGTTGGCTAAAAGTGGTCAGGATATGTATTATCTGCAGAATCTTATTGATAAACTTTGCTTACTGCTAAAAGACGGAACAATAGAGCAGGGTGATGTAGAAGAACAGTTGAACAAGCGGGAAGAAATTAAGGTTTTTAAGTTGACGGATGCTCTGTTGAACCGTGATGCCAAAGGCTCGCTCAGTGCTTATTATCAACTCATCGCTCAGGGAGAGCATCCTCTGGTTTCATTACGGGTAATTACCCGGCAGTTCATGACCCTGTCAAAAGTGAAATCCTACCTGGAAAAGGGCCTGAACAATAAGCAAATAGCAGAATTAATTGGTCAAAAAGAATTTGCTGTAAGGAAAATGGCAGAAAAATCCCGAAATTTTGCCTGGGAAGAAGTGCGCAGTGTTTTCACAAAACTCCTGCAGGCTGACCTGGATCTGAAAAGCAGTGCTAAAAGCAGTGACACAATTATGGAAATGTTTATTATCGAAGTATGCTCCAAAAAATAACACCCAGCGTAATAACTCAAGCGCGGCTCAATCAAGGTACAGTTAAACGCCGCGATTGAGGTGTTTAACTGTACCTTGATTGAGCCTATTTTACTCGCTCCGCCCTGATAGCGTTTTTGACAAGCCAGAAAAAAACCTGTCTTAAGACAGGTTTTTTATTTGCTCAGACTATTTAACTTTTTTGTCAGTGCTGATTTTTTTCTTGCTGCTGTGTTTTTATGAAGAATCCCTTTAGAAATGCTTTTGTCTAGAAGGGAGGTTACTTGCAACAAACTTTCCCTGGCTGCCTCAATATTTTCTTGATTAACATTACCTTCATAGTCTTTGACAGCTGATTTTAATCTACTTTTATAGGCCTTGTTTCTCAGGCGATTTGCTTCTGCCTGTCTGGCTCTTTTAGCTGGAGTTTTGCCTTTTGCCACTATTTCACCTCCTTGGATGTTTAAGCTAACAGATCTACTATATCATTCACATAAATAAAATGCAATAAGAAAACCCTGTATTTTAGTTATTATGAATATATACTCAATAGACAAAGTAAATGCAAGCGAACCGGGAAAAAAGGTCGTGTTTAATCTTGGCCATTAGAGTTTGTGTTTACTATGAGCGCTCATCTATGAATAAAACAATAAGACATATCCTGCTCATCAAATTTACTTTTTCATTAAACCTGATGCCTTTAAACCAGGTGTTCTAATTTTATCCTGCCCACCATACATATTGAAGAGAGTTTTTGTTTATAAGGTGGACAGGATGCATAAACAAAATTTTTTTTCATTTTTAAAAAGTATCTTCTTTATGCAGATTTTTATTATTGCTCTGGTTCTGGGTTTAAGTATGGACTTGAGCATTGACAGGACACATTTTTCTGTGTTTACAGCCTGGGATACAAATAAATATTTGCTTGATATTTCCGGGATCAGAATAGATAAAAATGTGGCTGCGGGCTTGTTTAGAGGAGTAAATGTCCTTATGGGCGGAGAAAACAGTGAAGAATACTTGACTGCGGAATACTTCAGTAATAAAATGCCCGAAAAAATGATGCGTTCCAATATTCAGGCTCTGGCTATGGAGACGAGAAACACAAATGTCAGCCGTGAAAACAGGGAAGCGTTTCCAGAAGCATTCAATAATTTAGCTGAAACAGAATTTAAGGATGTAAAGAAGACAGAAAAGAATGTTCCGACAAACAACAGTAGAATTCTCGAAGATGTCAGGGTGAAATTCTATTGTACTCACAGCGGTGAATCCTATATTCCTGATAGCGGCCAGGCGAGAACTGAAGGGCGCAGAGGATTGATAAACAATATTGCTGCACATATTGCCAACGAATTGAACAACAAAGGCATTGAAGCTGGGTTTATTGATACTATTCATGATTTTCCGGAATATAACCAGAGTTATACAAATTCAAGAGAGACGGTAAAAATGATTACAGAATCCGATGAAAGAATCTCTGCAATTTTTGATGTCCATCGCGATAGTATACCCGGATTGGAAACCGCAAAAACTGTAAAAATCGACGATAAAACCAGCGCGCAAATCCTTATTATTGTAGGAACGGATCAACGTAAATCCCATCCTAAATGGCGGGAAAATATGGCTTTTGCAGGAAGTCTGTATGAGACAGCAGAGAAAATGTATCCCGGTCTTATCAAAGGAGTCAGGACTAAAGCAGGGACATATAACCAGGAATTCCATAATCATGCCCTGCTATTGGAGATTGGCAGTGATTATAATTCGCTGTCTGAGGCAAAATATGCTGGAGAACTATTTGCCGATGTCTTGCTTGAAGTATTGAAGGAAGAAGTGAAATAGCTTGCAGAAAACCATGCGTATTGTTTTGGTGCTGGTCTTGATTTTCCTCGTGATAGCAGGCTTAAACATCAGCAATCAGGGGATAAATAAGCTGAGCATGGAAGACCGGGGGGCTGTTGCCGCCATATATTGTGATAAGAATGATATTGAGCTGGAGTTGATGGGGAAAGAGTATAGTTATCGTCATTTACTTGATGAGTACTCTTATCTTATAGAGAAAGGCAAAGAAGGAATACGAGGTATAAATGCTTATTTTATAAGAATGTGCCGTATATTAAAGGCCGTTTTCCTCTAAAGAAAATCAGCTGAAAGATATTGTTGGAGGCTAAGACACAGGGGGGGACACAGGGGGACGTTTTTGTTGTGTCAT
>JAHDSE010000136.1 GCA_018432955.1 Syntrophomonadaceae bacterium | reverse complement strand
TGGGATATACCCGATTTGTCGGACACACAGTAGTTAGGTAAAATAACAACTGTGGGGAGGATGAATTTATGGGTAACACTGGGAAGCGTTATGATGCTGAATTTAGGGCAGATGCTGTCAGATTAGTAAAAGAAAGT
Organism: Syntrophomonadaceae bacterium; assembly: GCA_018432955.1. GTDB lineage: Bacteria > Bacillota > Syntrophomonadia > Syntrophomonadales > Syntrophomonadaceae > SV3-B162. Next base: position 30,657 of record JAHDSE010000136.1, on the reverse strand, counting down.
TGTCGATCTGCAGCGAGTGTGGCCAAGGATCTGGGGATTAATCCTCAAACCCTTAGGAATTGGATGGGGGCAGATAAAAAGATTAAGTCTCCTGACAAGGTAAGAGTTATGGAACTGGAAGCTGAATTACGAGCGGAAAAACGCAGGAATAAAGATTTAGAGGAATCAGTAGCCATATTAAAAAAAGCTGCGGCCATCTTCGCAGGAAACAACCGGAAATAAGCTTTGAGTTTATCAAAGCACATAGCTCCGAATTTTCGGTTGAGAAGATGTGCCAGGTACTTGAAGTATCACGGAGCGGTTATTATGATTGGAAAGATAGATTGCCAAGTAAACGGGAGCAAGAGAACCAGGCTATTCTTAAAATTGCCCACAAGAGTTATGAAGAGTGCCACGGTATGTGCGGCCTGGACAAGATCCTTGCGGATGTAAGAGAAAAATACCCCCATTGCAGCCGCAAACGATTATATCGATTACAAAAGAGGAATAAGCTCTATTCCAAGCGTAAACGAAAATTTAAAGTTACAACAAATTCAAATCATAAGCTGCCAGTAGCAGAGAACCTTTTGAATCAGGATTTTAGAACAGATAAGCCGGCAGCTGTCTGGGTAACAGATATAAGTTACATATATACCTATGAAGGCTGGTTGTACCTGGCAACTGTTAAAGATATATTCACCAAGGAAATCGTAGGTTGGGCTACAGACAATAACATGAAAACAGAGCTTTGCATTAAAGCCCTGGAGAGTGCTGTCAAAAGACATAAACCTCCCAGGGGAATAATTCACCACTCTGATCGGGGCGTACAATACTGCAGTAAGAATTACCAAGCAGTATTAAGAAAATACGGAATGATTTGCAGCATGAGTCGTAAAGGCAACTGTTACGACAATGCCTGTGCTGAAACCTTCTTCAGTACGATAAAATGCGAGATGCTTTACCATAAGAGCTATAAAACGAGAGAAGACGCCCGCCGGGATATTTTTTGGTATATCGAAGTATTTTACAATCGAAAAAGAAGACACCAAGCCCTGGGATATCAGCCCCCAGCAGCATTTAAACAAAAATATTATCAAAGTAAAAAAGCGGCTTAGAAAAACCGGATTATGAAATTTTGAGTAAAACTGTGATTTAGTGAGAAAACCTAACTCTGGACTGTCTGTTTTATCGGGAAAACCTCAACCTGCAACAGTAACACCTACTGGCGATGGCAGTACTGTTGATGAAGCTACCTATCCTGTAGATTTAGGCACTATTGCAGATACTGATGGTGCAACCCCTAAAGACGTAGTTATCACCGGCAAATTAGAAGTCAGTAAGAAGCGTATTTTATCTAAAGCATTTGATTCTCAAATGATACTTAATTTCGCTGCTGCTGAATAGTTTTTAAGTCGCCCTGGATAGCCCTGGCTTACTGCCAGGGCTATTTTTTTTAAGGGGGTGTTTTATGAAAAAATCTATGTTGCTAATATTGTTATGTTTAATGTTTTTTACGGCAATGCCTGTTGTAGCGCAAGACACTGGAACATCGAAAGGATTCACTTTTCAAGTATATACAGATTTACAAATTACACCTAAAACCCAACTTGCAATAGAACTTGATTCTGAATCAACTAAACTATCTTCTACTGTTCAGGGTGGAGAAAATATTACTATTGATATTTATTCCAATAATATCTTAGTAGGCCGGATCGAGAACGGAGTTACAACATATGCTATAGACTTTATGCCAGAAAATTCATATGCAGTAATCACAGGCAATCCTCACGACATATTTGACATAACTTTTACCTTTGAAGATTGAAAATTAATTAAGAAAGGATGAATTGTTTATGAGAAGAACTTTCAAAATTAGACGTTTGAAAAAACCTGAACCAAAACGAGGCTCCAAGAAGCTCACAGAGAGGCAGAAAAAGGCTTCTGAATACCAAAGCATTACCCGACCTAATAACCGCCCTGAAATCGAAGGAGAGAAGCTATGCAGGAAATAATACTATCTTCTGAATATATAATTAGTTGCCATGCAGCCCAGAGGTTTCTTGAGAGAATTATTGAGAGAGATCTTTATACTCAAGAAGATAAAGATGTGGCAATTGTGGTTATTAAGAATATACTCAGTAATCGAGTTTTAAAATTCAAGCAATTAGATAAATCCCAGGTACAAATCAAGTACCATAATGCTTTATTTGTCTATGATACTGAAGTACAGGCAATTATTACAGTTTATCCAGATAGTAATTCCAAAGAAAAAGTTGAATGGATATATAATTTTCCGTCAGGGTTAAAATTCAAAGGCAATATTAATTCGGATACTAAGGCCAGGCTTATTACAGAAGGGTTTATTCCCGTTCGCAAAGATGGGAGAACCTTGATAGGGGAGAAGGATAACAAGTTATATCAATACGACTATAAATATAATATAGTTTGGCAGGTTAAGAAATAACTCGTTAAACTTCATCACGGGCTTATAAGTAGCTTTTTTATTGCTCATAAAAATATAGTAAAGGAGTGAGGTTCACGAATACTGTCAACCCAAACAATTTCAATGAAACGCTTATTGGTTATTTAATTCGTGCCATGAGGGAATCTGGAATCAGTGAAGAAGACCGCAGAATAATATTTAACGGATTAAAATGGGCGTTTTCAGAAATGACGATGGAAGAAGCAAGGAAAGAGTATCAGAAATACTGTAAGAAATAAAAGTTTAATATAGCCGCCGGGCCGAGTGCCCGGTTTTTTTATGCCCAAAAAATAAATTATAAAGGAGGATTTTATATTATGCAAAACACTCAATTAAAATGGGAGGATTATCCAGAGGCTTTAAAAGTATCACAGGTAGCTCGGTTACTACAAATTGGTTCAAATCAAGTATACGAGCTTTGCCATCGGGAAGATTTCCCGGTAGTGAAATTTGGAAAGCAGTACAGAGTTTCAAAAACCCTTTTACGGGAATGGTTTGAACGACAAGCCAAAGGTATAATTTAGCCTAATTGGGAGGTGTTATGTACTTGTCTGATAAAAAGAAAAAGAAACGTCGAGGCAAAGGCGAGGGGACTATTTATCAAAGAAAAGCAGATAAACTTTGGGTAGGTCAAGCAACAACTGGCTATAATCCCTTAACTGGAAAGCCTAAAAAGAAAACGATTTATGGAAAAACCCAAAAAGAGGTAGTACAAAAACTTACTAAAATATCAGTTTTAATTGCAGAGGGAAATTATGTTGAGACGAATCTTACAGTAAGTCAATGGCTTAACATTTGGTTAAAAGACTATATGAAAAACACCCTTCGCCCAAAAACCTATGAAAGCTATGAAATGTTTATTCGACTTCATATTATTCCTATTATCGGAAGAATAAAACTCAAAGATCTCACTACAGACAGAATTCAAAAGCTATATAATCATAAATCCATAGATGGACGATATGACGGTAAAGGTGGTTTAGCCCCACGAAGTGTAGAAAGGATTCATACAGTGCTGCATAAAGCATTAGAACAGGCAGTAATAACACGCAAAATAGCATTTAACCCGGCCAAGGGCACAACCCTCCCAACACGAACACAAAGAGAAGTGCGAGCATTAATTCCCAAAGAACAGAAAGAATTTGAAAAAGCCCTAAAAGGAGAGCGGCTTCAAGCCGGTTTCTTATTAGGGCTTTATGGTGGATTAAGGCGTGGAGAAATTCTTGGTTTACAATGGCCGGATTTTGATTTTGAAAAATATTCAGTTACTGTCCGGCGATCATTGTTAAGGATTAAGGATAAAGAAACTGGTAAATCCATATTAAGCCTGGAACCACTTAAATCGAAAAAGAGTTATCGTACCGTACCTTTGCCTAAAGAATATATGGAATACTTAATAAAGCATAAGGAACAACAAGCAGAAGAAAAACTCAAAGCTGGGCCGATGTACCAGAATCAGGATTTAGTATTCTGCACAACATTAGGTACTTTTGTAGAACCAAGAAATTTTAATCGAATGTTTTCTCGGATCGTAAAAAAAGCAAATATTGAAAGCTTCAATTTACATGGATTAAGACATACTTATACAACAAGATTATCTGAAATAGGCGTTAACTCAAAGATACTGCAAGAACTCCTGGGACATGAAAAGTCATCTACTACAGAAGGCTATACGCACGTATTATGGGAGATGATGAGAATTGCAGTTGATAAACTAAATGATTATATGCTGGAAAATCCTTCTCAGGAAGAAAAGTAAAATTCTCAAGCAACAGTTAAGCAACAGTTAGAGGTGATTTTTACTATTGTAAGTGCCTCAAACACTGGTGGAGACGAGGGGATTCGAACCCCTGACCCCCTCGTTGCGAACGAGGTGCTCTCCCAGCTGAGCCACGCCCCCACACGACAAAAGTATAACACATATTTTTCTGCAATAATATCAAAGAATACAGAGAAAGCCGAGAGAACATCTTTATACTTTCCACAGCCCCAATCTTATTGATAGCCTTACCAATGAGAGATTCAAATGTGCTTGATAATTCGGCCAGAATCAGTGCGATCATCACACTATATGAAGCCATGCCCTCCCGACATAGTATTATTAAGTTCCTTCTCAATTTGTGATATAATTGATAATTATTTGAAGTGCCATTATTACCCGGAGATTATGCTATAGGAATAATGATGTTTTTATCCTGATAATCCCGGGGAAATCAGCCCTCTGTAGAGAGTAGTTTTATGGTTTTTATATTGGAGGAGGGAAATATATTGAATTATCAAGAATTATCTGAAGAACTGGTTCGTATTTTACATTTGGAATTGCCTCCGGTGGGAGTGAAATTTCTAAAAAAAGAGGATGTAGACGCATTTCAAGATTATAATTCTGATGTAAAATATACTTTTTGTCAATTTCTCATGAGGGCTCAGGAGGGGGAGAGACTTCTGGCTAATGGAGATAATGTAGCATGTGCCAACGGGGCTTCTGCCTTGGGATTCAGGCCGGTTCCCGATAAGCTCAAGACAGGCGAATTTCTGGAAAATATGGGAAGCTTTGCAAGGGATGCAGGCAAAAAGGCAATGGAAGAATTACCTCGATTTGAACTTAATAAATATGCGGCTATTGCTGTATCCAGGGTTGCATATGCAGATTTTGAACCCGATGTAATTTCCGTGCAGGGTAAACCAGAACATCTCATGTGGTTGAGTTTAGGTGTTTTGCATCATGAAGGAGGAAGATTGAATTTCAGTACTGCAATATCCAATGGGAGTTGTTCTGATATAACAGTTGTTCCGCAGCTTACTCAGAAAATCAATGTTACTCTGGGGTGTTATGGCTGCAGAAATGCTACCAGTATACCTGATGAGCATTTATTGGCAGGGTTTCCGGGGCATCAATTGGAAGCTATTGTGAGTTCACTGCGAGTACTTGGAGAAAAATCTATGCCGAGAACCAGAGCAAAAAAAGCCTATAATAGATTGATAAATCCAAAATAGAGTAAACAAAGATTATATTGTTATTGAATAAAAACAGTTTTGCCGCTTATGGCAGATATTTCCTTTGATAATTTTTGCAGCAATGATTGCGCAGGAGGAATAGTATCCTGCAGTTGGTATTTAAGCCCGAGAATTTCCCATTTATGCATTCCCAGAGAGTGATAGGGAAGAAGGTCTATTCTTTCCACACTGCTCAGACCGGCAGCAAAATGGGCCATTTTTTTTATGTCCCCGCTTGCATCGGTCCAGCCTGGGACAACTACATATCTTATCCAAAGAGGTATTCCATATTCATTTATCAGTTCAATATTACGTAAGTTTAACAGATTGCTGCTCCCTGTTAAATAGAGACTTTTCTTATTGTCCATTTGTTTTATGTCAGCCAGTATCAGATCAGTATATGGAAGTAGATCAATAATCTTGTTGCTGCTTATATAAAGAGAAGAATCGAAAGCAGTAGATATTTTTTCTTCTCTGCATCGGATAAAAATTTCCTTAATAAACTTATATTGAAGCAAAGGTTCTCCTCCTGAAAAAGTTATACCCCCGTCAGAGGCTTCAAAATAAGTTTTTCCCCGTTTGATAATCTTCATTAACTCATCAACAGAATATTCTTTTGATGATGGACTTTTTATTTTCCAGGTATCAGGATTGTGACAGTATTTGCAGCGCAAATGACACCCCTGCATAAAAATAACCGTTCTGATTCCAGGACCGTCCAGGGTGCTGAAAGTGTCTATGGAATGTACTCTGCCTATCATTATTTTATCTCCTACATCCTCTTGTAAAAGGTACGCATGATTATTTCTTCCTGCTGTTCGCGTTTTAATTTAATAAAATGAACTGCGTAACCGGAAACCCTTATAGTAAGGTCAGGATACTTTTCCGGGTGTTCCATGGCTTCCCGAAGGGTTTCAACATTGAGTACGTTTACATTTATGTGATGCGCATCCTGGACAAAGTATCCTCTTAAGAGGGCCAGCAGGTTATTTATGCGTTCTTCCTGACTTTTCCCCAGGGTAGAAGGAACGGTAGAGAAGGTGAAAGATATGCCATCCCTGGCATAAGAATAAGGTAGCCTGGCTACAGAATTACAGGCTGCCAGGGCTCCATTTTCTTCGCGCCCGTGGAGGGGGTTGGCTCCCGGAGCCAGGGGTTCTCCTTTTTTGCGTCCATCAGGTGTAGTACCTGTATGTTTCCCGTACATGACATTGGAAGTTATGGTCAATACTGAAAGAGTATGAACAGCATTTTTGTATGTCGGATGTTTTTTCAACTGATGGGTGAATGTCTTAAGAAGGTCTACCGCTAAGATGTCGACACGTTCGTCATCATTACCGAATTTGGGGAAACTGCCTTCAATCAAAAAATCACTTATGATTCCATTTTCGTTTTTTATGGGTTTTACCCGGGCATATTTGATAGCACTGAGGGAATCAGCTACAACGGACAGACCTGCTACCCCAAAGGCCATATAGTATTTGATTTCAGTGTCGTGAAGGGCAAACTGCAGGCTTTCATAGGCATATTTGTCATGCATATAGTGAATTACATTCATAGTGTTTACATATTTTTCAGCCAGCCATTCCATTTGCATCGTGAATCTTCGCATTACTTCATCAAAATCCAGATATTCCTGGTTATAGACCGGCATTTCTACCCCAAGCTGCTCTCCGCTTATTTCGTCGCGCCCCCCGTTGAGAGCGTAAAGAAGAAGCTTGGCTAAATTGCAGCGGGCGCCGAAAAACTGGCTTTCCTGACCCATTCGCATAGCTGATACGCAACAGGCAATGCCATAATCATCGCCATAATAAGGTCGCATAATGTCATCGTTTTCATATTGCAGGGCACAAGTATTAATGGATAAATCAGCGCAAAACTCCAGAAAACTGTGGGGCAGATTGCGCGACCAAAGTACGGTCATATTAGGTTCTGGTGCCGGTCCCAGGTTTTTTAGGGTTTGCAGGAACCGGAAACTATTCTTGGTAACCAGGTGTCTGCCATCGCTTCCACAGCCGCCCAGAGATTCTGTTACCCAGTTGGGGTCGCCGGCGAAAATATCATTGTATTCAGGTGTTCGCAAGTGCCTGACAAAGCGCAGTTTCATTACCAGTTGATCTATAAGTTCCTGTGCTTCACTTTCATCCAGCAGGCCATTACTCAGGTCTCTTTCAAAATAGATGTCCAAAAAGGTGGAGATTCTACCGATACTCATAGCTGCTCCATTCTGTTCTTTCACTGCTGCCAGGTAGGCAAAATAAAGATATTGTACAGCTTCGCGGGCATCAGCAGCAGGAAAGGAGAGATCATACCCATAGGACACGGCCATTTCTTTCGTAGTCTGCAGGGCATTGATTTGCCCGGATATGTTTTCCCGTAATTGAATGGAAGTAGGATTCATATCGCTGTTCAGCCATCTAAGATCATTTTTTTTGGCTTCGATAAGATAGTTTATCCCATACAGGGGAACTCTGCGATAGTCGCCGATAATTCTTCCCCGTCCATAGGAGTCGGGCAAACCGGTAATAATTCCTGCTTTTCTCAAGAGGAGCATTTCGTCGGTATAAACGGAAAAGACCCCGTCATTATGCGTTGGCCGATGTAAACGAAAAAAATCCAGCAAATCAGCATCAGGTTCACAGTCGTAGGCTTGGCAGGCTTTGAGAGTGGTCCGCAGACCTCCATATATATTAATGCCTCTTTTCAAGGGCTCATCAGTCTGCAGGCCTACTATTATCTCCAAATCTGGATCTATATATGCCGGAGAGTGACTGTTAATTCCGATGGGGGTATGAGGATCAACAGCCAGTACGCCACCTTTTTTTCTTTCCTGTCTTAATAATTCCTGGCATTTATCCCAGAGTTTAATGGTTCTTTCTGTTGGGCTGCTCAGAAAACTGCTGTTGCCATCATATGGCCGGTAATTCTTCTGAACAAAATCCCGGACATCTATATCCTGCATCCATCTGCCGGCTTTGAAATCATTCCAAGCATTAAACAAAATATATTCACCTCGTAAAAAATTTTTCCAATTTTGAGAGTTTAACATTTCTGGTTCCCTGGGGGAGTCTTTAGATCCTTGGGTTTTGTCTCAGGATGACAGTAGCCAATCACCTGTCTGATGATACGAAAATATTAATAATGCAGAATCGTCAAGCTTATATAAACCTTCAGCTTTATTATTTGAATTCTTTATGAATAATAACCAAAAAAATCAGCCTCTGCTCAGGAAATGAAAGGTGGATGACGGCCGGGCCTATAAATGTTATATTTTATTTTGATGTAAGGAGTAAGGTGTGAGGAGTAAGGTGCAAGGAGCAAGGTGTGAGGAGTAAGGAGCAAGGTGTGAGGAGTGAGGAGTGAGGAGTGAGGAGTGAGGAGTGAAGGGGGAGGCGTGAGGCGGTAGAGTAAGAACCCTTCTCCTTTTCCTCTTACCCTTAATCCTTAATCCCTACCCCTAATCCCTACCCCCTAACCTCTTACTCCTGATCCTTAATCCTGCCCCCTTACCCCTTATCCCTGGCTAATCGGCTTCTTTATAAAAACTGCTGTTATCATAATGACGTATGATAAAATGCTATTGGTTGGTGAAAGAATGATTGTAATACAGGCTCATGATTTGAGTATTAGCTTTGCAGGTAATGATATATTGAAGAATATTAATCTGGCTATCAAAGAAAAGGAAAAAGTGGGATTGATAGGAGCCAATGGTTCAGGTAAAACGACCTTGTTAAAATGCCTGAGAGGAGAATTATTACCGGACAGAGGGGAAGTCAGCAGGGCGAAGCTGCTTTCTGTGGCATATATGGAACAGTTAAATTATGAAGAAACAGGCATTACTGCCTGGGATGCTGTAATGGATGCTTTTTCCAGCTTGCTGGAGCAAAGAAAAAGGCTGTTTGCAATGGAAAAGGAAATGTCTCGCTCAGATTCAGGGGCAGATACTAATCTCATGGAGAGGTATGCAGGCTTAAGGGAAGAATATGAAAGAGCCAATGGTGATGCCTGTGAGAGTATGGCACGAAGAATTCTAATCGGATTGGGTTTCAGCGAAACACAATTTTTGCAGCCGCTGCAGACCTTCAGCGGTGGACAGAAGACCCGCCTGAAGCTGGGGAAATTGCTGGCACTATCTCCAGATTTTTTATTACTGGATGAACCAACAAATCATCTGGATATGGCTGCGTCTGAATGGCTGGAAGAGTTTCTGAGAGACTATAAGGGCACAGTCCTTTTGGTTTCCCATGACCGCATGTTTCTGGACAAATTCGCCAGTCGCATACTGGAACTCAAAAACGCGGGTATAAAATCATATCCAGGCAATTACTCCAATTACCTCAGAATAAAAGCCAGGGATGAATTAAGCGAAGAGCGTGCTTATGAAAAACAAGCAGAGCATATTAAGGACATGGAGGACTATATCAGGAAATACAAAGCAGGTATAAAATCCAAACAGGCCAGGGGAAGACAATCCCAGTTGAACAGGCTGGAAAGAATCGACAGACCTGTAAGGGAAAATAGAGTAGGCAGCCTGAATATCCAGATGAAACATGAAAGCGGACAGGATGTTTTAAGAATATCAAGTCTGGACAAATCCTTTGGAAGTCTGGAACTTTTCCAGGAACTCAGTCTATCTGTCTACAAAGGGGATAAAATAGCTTTGCTGGGGCCCAACGGCTGCGGGAAAACTACCTTGTTAAAAATTATCAGCGGTTTGGAGAAAGCCGATGCGGGAGAAATTATTCTGGGCAGTAGAGTGAAAATAGGCTATTTTTCTCAGGAATACGAGGAACTGGATTATTCCAAAAATCTTCTGGAAGAATTAATATTCAATTTCGATATAGATATTGGTGAAGCCCGAGGCTTTCTGGGCAGGATGCTGTTCAGGGGAGACGATGTTTTTAAAACGATAGCAGATTTAAGCGGGGGAGAAAAAGGGCGGCTCTGTCTTTTGAAGCTTGTTCTGAGTGAAGCCAACTTTCTAATACTCGATGAACCTACTAATCATCTGGATATCGAGAGCCGGCAGGCAGTGGAAGAAATGCTCAAGGAATATCCCGGCACTATTTTGTTTGTCTCCCATGATCGATATTTTATTGACAGGATTGCAGAAAGAATCGCTGTTATTGATAACAAAAGCCTGAAGTACTTCTGGGGTAATTACAGCCATTGCCAGGATAAAATCAAAGCGCAGGGTTCTTCTCTGGATAAAAACAGCAGCGGGAAATATAGGGAGAAAGGTAGCCGGCAGGAGCAATTTCGTTATCTTCAAAAGGAAAAGGAAAAGCTGGCAAGGAGGCTTGGACGACAGCTGGAAGCAAAAGAAACAGAAATAGATAGAGTGGAAAAGAGAAAAAAAGAACTGGAGCTATTACTTTCTGATACCGATTTATTTAACGATATGCGCCGAGGCAGGGAATTAGCCTGGGAGTATGATGAGGTACAAAAAAAGCTGCTCGCTGCTTATGATGACTGGGAAAAAATCGCATTGGAACTGGAAGAATAAAAGGGACAAATAAAAAAAGGCAATGGTTTTTTTAAACCATTGCCTTTTGATTTGAGCAATTTGTGTTCTGTATTAAAAGAAACAGGATTAGATGTCTCTGGTCCAGAGTGATGCCATGGCAGAACCGCCGCCAACGCATAGAGATGCGCCGCCAGTAGTAACACCCAGTCTTTCCATTTCGTAATAGAGACTTACTATAATTCTGAGTCCGGTACATCCAACGGGATGGCCCAGGCCGATCCCGGAACCATTGTTGTTGATGTTTCCGCGCTTGTTCAGATCACCAATGTTGAGTTCAATACCTGCTTCTTCCTTGATCATTTTGCCTACACCGATTACCTGGGCGGCAAAAGCTTCATTGATTTCCCAGTAATCTACCTGGTCATAATTCATTCCAGACTGTTTGAGGACTTTGGGAATAGCACGAGCAGGACCGAGTCCCATGACCTTGGCGTCAACACCTTCACTGCAGATGTTTATCAGCTTCATCAGGGGTTTTAGTCCCAGTTCGTCAGCTTTTTTCTTGGTCATGAATACTGCTGCGGCAGAAGCGTCATTCAAACCGGATGCGTTAGCAGCGGTTACTACGCCGCCTTTTTTGAATGCAGGTGCCAATCTGGCCATAGCTTCCAGGCTGGCTCCCTTGATAGGATGCTCATCAGCTTCAAAGAGTACTTCTTTCTTTTTCTTTTTGATAGGAACGGGAACTATTTCTCTGCTGAAGTTGCCGCCTTCATTGGCTTCAACTGCTCTGGTGTGGCTGATCAGTGCCAGCTCATCACATTCTTCTCTGCCTATATTGTATCTTTCAGCGATATTTTCTGCAGTGCCCCCCATGTGGATGCCACCGGCTAATTTACATACCAAGCCATCAGAGAGCATAGCATCCTGCAGTTTGCCATCACCCATTCTGTGACCCCATCTGCCGTTTTGTACCAGATAAGGTATATTACTCATACTTTCAGTTCCAACTACTACTGCGATATCAGTTTTTCCCAGCATAAGGTTATGTGCTGCAATTTCTGTGGCTCGCATGGCTGAAGCACAGTTCTGGTTGACCATCATAGCACCGGACCTGTCAGGCAGACCGGACTCGATAGCTACTATTCGGGCAGGACAGGAGCCATTGCCATGATGCAGGCACATACCCAGGGTCAGTTCGTCTACTGCTGAAGCCTCAACCCCTGCTCTTTTCAGAGCTTCAGTAATAACTAATTTGGATAGGTCATTGGCTCTTACCGATTGTAATGTTCCACCATAATCGCCAATAGGTGTCCGACACGCACTTACCATTACGACTTCGTTGATTGTCATAAATCTTAATCCCCCTTTTATTTTTTTTACTGTTCACTTATTTAAGTCAGAGCTTTCTATCTATATATAATTACTGGCTTAAATAAGGACAGAAATCTAATTCATTTATTCTACACTGCTATGTAAAATTCCTGTTGGTTTTTTTTGTTTTAAAAAGTTTAAACCTTCAATTTAATCAGAATAATCAGACAACTAATATCAGAGATAGGATAGCACCTCCTTGAAAAAGGCATTAAAAGAACTACTATACTTCATTACAGAAAGGCAGTTTAATATATTTAAGATATTGCAGTAAATATAAAATGGATATGCAAGTGACATGGATGTGCTTATTCGATACTGTTGACCATGCCGGCAGACATCAGGAGTTCTATTCCCTGGTCAATACTAATGTCCAGAATTTTCACCTGCTCTCTGGGTACTACAATAAAGTAACCCGAGGTAGGGTTGGGGGTGGTCGGAATAAAGATGGAGTAGGAATCTTCATCGATAAAAGGGAAATTATCATTGGTTATAAAGCCGATAGAATAAACCCCGATTCTTGGAAACTCGACCATGGCTACCTGCCGGAAGGAATTCTTACCGGAAGAAAAAAAGGCGGATGTTATCCGTTTTATTGTCGAATATATCTTGCCCAGCAGCGGAACCTTAAAGAGAATAGCTTCTGAGAAAGAAAAGAACTTTTTGCCGATAATATTTGTAACCATAAACCCGATCAAAATTATCAGAGTAATGGTAATCAAGAAACCCAGCCCGGGGATTTCAATACCCAAATAATATCTTATTATAGGAGAAAGAATGCCATCAATGAAATTAAAGAGCCAGTAAATCAGATAAAGGGAAATGGCAATAGGCAAGAGAATTGCCAGACCAGCCAAAAACATGGACAAGAGTTTTTTCATCTTATTCTCCTTTTCCGGGATATAATAAAAAAACTTTGGCAGTATATTATCGACTTTGCTATCCTTAATTATAGTGGATAATGAATAATATTTCCAGCTGATAGTATTTTTGCAGCAGAGCTTATTGAAATGTTCGCCTGGCAAGGCTTGGAGCAGGTTGCAAGATTCTCTTTAATAAATATTGCTACAATTATGCAGTATAATCATTTTAGAGATTATTGGAATGCTAATAAAAATAATACTGGATTTGAATGAGTAAGTGATATTTGTAAAGGAGGCAAAACCATGAGCATAAAGAAAAGAGAAGATATAGCAGTACAATACAAATGGAATCTGGAGGATATGTATAAAGGAAGCGAGCTCTGGGAGGCAGACTTTGAACAGACTAAAGTTTTGATGCAAGGAATAGAAAGCTATCGTGGCAGACTGGGGGAGTCTCCGGAAACCCTGGCTAAAGTGCTGGATTTATTGGAAGAACTGGAACGCAAGACGGAAAAACTATATGTTTACGCAAAAATGCGCCGGGACGAAGATAATGCCAATGCCTCTTGCCAGGTTTTATTTGAGCGTATCGAAAACCTGAGTGTCCAGCTTGGCAGTGCCACTTCTTTTATTGTCCCGGAAATAATCAGTAATCCCGAAGAACGAATCAGAGCTTTTATAGCTGAAAACGAACAATTAAAAATCTATGAACACTATTTTGATGAATTGATGCGGCAAAAGCCCCACATCTTATCGGAGAAGGAGGAAAGATTGCTGGCAATGGCAGCAGATCTTTCCATGGCTTCCGGAAATATTTTTTCGATGTTAAATAATGCTGATATCAAGTTTGCGCTAATCAAGGATGAAGAAGGCAAGGAGCTTGAGCTTACCAAGGGTCGTTATGGCAGGTTTATGGAAAGCAGTGATCGCCGGGTCAGAAAGGAGGCTTTTGAAGCTCTCTATGCCTCTTATTCCAAACTGAAAAACACCCTGGCCGCTACTCTGAGTTCCAGTGTCAGGAAGGATATCTTTTATGCCCGGGCCAGGAACTATCCTTCAGCTTTGGAAGCGGCTCTGGATGGGGATAATGTTTCCCCAAAGGTTTATGAACGTCTTATTGATTCGGTGCATAATAATATCGATCTGATGTATAAGTATATTGAAATAAGAAAGAAAATACTGGGTCTTGCCGAATTGCATATGTATGACATCTATACTCCGCTGGTAAAGGAATATAGGATGGAAATACCCTATGAGAAAGCTAAAGAGATAGTAGTTGAGGCTTTAGAGCCCCTGGGTGAGGAATATGTGTCTGTTTTGCAACAGGGGCTGGCTGGCGGTTGGATAGATGTATATGAAAACGAGGGTAAGACCAGCGGAGCCTACTCCTGGGGTTGCTATGAAAGCCATCCCTATGTTTTGCTGAATTATGACAATAAACTGGATGATCTGTTTACCCTGGCTCATGAAATGGGACATTCCATGCACAGTTATTATTCGAACCGGAATCAACCCCATTTATACAGCCACTATAGTATCTTTGTGGCGGAAGTGGCTTCAACGGTGAATGAGTCCCTGCTTATAGACTATCTCCTGAAAAACTGCCGCGAAAGCCAGGAAAAGCTCTATCTGCTCAACCATTACCTGGAGCAGTTCCGTGGGACAGTATTCAGGCAGACCATGTTTGCAGAGTTTGAAAGAATTATTCATGACGAGGTGGAAAAGGGTGGTGCTTTGAACCCGGAGACACTCAGCAATATATACCGTGAACTCAACAGATTTTATTATGGACCGCAAATGGTACTTGATCAGGAGATAGACATGGAATGGTCGAGGATACCCCATTTTTATTCTGCTTTCTATGTTTATAAATATGCCACCGGCTTTTCGGCAGCTACGGCACTGAAGGAACAAATACTCCATGGAGGGACTGCAGCCCTAGAGCGCTATCTGGAATTTTTGAAATCCGGGAGTTCTGATTATCCGGTAAATTTATTGCAGAAGGCTGGCGTTGATTTAAATAGTCCGGAACCTGTAGATACGGCTTTGAAGTATTTTAGCAGACTTCTGAAAGAAGTGGAAGAAATAATATGAGAAAGTGCTTCTTGCTGATGAAATGCTTAAAAAGAATAAGTCTATTGGTAATGCAGAGTGAACAGAAATAAGCAGAAGCATCATGCAAGCCCAGAATGATTCTTTTCATAAAGCAGTGGCTTAGGAGATTTGGCTGCTAAAGTGAAAGCTGGAAGAGCTTTTTTAAGCTTACTGCATATTAAAATTAATTTACTGTTTATAGAAGGATGTAAGGAGATGGTTCGCTGAGCATTTGGCCTTATACCTGGAGAGAATGGTCAGCAAATGTATGATTTCTTTTTATGTCTTTTTTTTGCCTGTTTTTTTATGCAAAGAGAGAATCTCAATAAATATAAAAGGCGGAAAATGAGCATAACTATGTAGAGAGTGCAGTGTGAAAATAATTCGAGATTTCAATCAATATAGACTTGTGCTTCTCGTTGATAAAGCACATTGCTTGCTGCCTAACAGAAGAGAAGATGCGAGTTCCTGAAGAATTTCTCCTTTTGTTGGAGAAAGAATAAACAAAAACTATCATTTTAACGTTTGAGAGTTTTGCATAATTGAAAAAATCCAACTTTTCATTCTGAGCGTTAGCGAAGCCACCTTAATCGTGAGCGAAGCGAACATCAGTAGTGCCCGGAGGGTGAATATTAAGATCTTTCGGCTTTGCCTCAGGATGCCAGTACTAAAATACTTGCCTGATGATACGAAAAAACTAATTATGCAAAATCCTCGTTTAACGTCTTAGCTGAGATTATAACCCTGCGGGCAGAGTGCTTAATAAGGTATTTGTAAAGGAGGGCATTGGATATTGGCTCATTTCAATACCGAAAGCTTATTTGATGAAATAATGAGTCGAATAAGTCCCCGCCTGGCTGAATTTATTGATTACGACCTGGTAGTGGGAATACCATTTCACAATGAAAAAGATACCCTGATTCCTTTATTGGAATCTATAGACAGGGTGTTGCAATCATGGATCGGCAGAAGGCAATTGATTGTATGTGTGGGAGATTATTCAGCTCAAGAGATTCTGGAATTGATAAAGAAAACAGAATTAAAACATCCTCATATTGAATTCTTGCTCCCGCCGGAAATTAGCGGGAGAGGTATGAGTATAAGGACTATTATAGAAATCAGCGAAAAAATGGAATCAGATCTAATTTTGTTCAGTGCCAATATGGCCACCAAAAGGGGACCGGGTATTAATGATGCCTGGTTGGAGAGTCTTTTAACCCCCATACAGGGGCACTATGATCTGGTTCTGGGCAGCCTGCGCCGTCATGCTGGAATCGATAGTATTGCCCATATGATGGCCGCACCCATACTGGAAAGCTTTTACGGTTGCCGTGTGAGCGATCCCCTGGGGGGGATTTACGCCATTGCTCATAATCTGGTGGAAGAGCTGGCACACGAGGCGCGCTTCTGGGGTAACTGTATCAGGGGATATGGCTTTGACTTCTGGCTTCTGACCAGAGCATTGTCCTGGAATAAAAATATTTGTGAAGTCAATATGGGAGGAATAATTAATGAGCACAGCCTGAATCGAAGAAACCAGATATTTTATGATAATGCTTTTACTATTTTTGAAGCCATAAAACGGGACAGCGGCATCTGGTTAAAGGACCGCCTGGTTATAAAAGTAGCTGACATTCTGGCCCGTAGTGAAATAAAAAAACCTGATTTGATTAACTATCCGCTTGACGAGATCCTCAAGAATTTTCGGATTGGTTGTGAAAAACATGCAGACACCTTAAAGAAAATTGATTTTAAGAAAGAATTGGCTGGAATAAAAGCCGCAGAGCCCGAAGAGTTTAATTTCAGTGATGAATTATGGGTATCCAGTTTATTGAATTTTCTCCTGGTTTATGCTTTTGACAGTGAAGCAAAGCCCCAGGATATTCTGGGGGCTTTGACTGTTCTGTACAATGGGCGGGTAGCCAGCTATAACATAGAGATGGATGCTTTTGGGGAAAAGATCAGTGCTGCAAGCGAAAATGAAAAGGACGAAATAATGGTTCGTAAAATGGACTCTATCCGTCAGCGTCTTACCAACAAGTTCTGGCTGGTTAAACCGGAATTCAGCCGACAGTGGATAAACAAACGGGAACAGGCCAAGCCGGCCATAATACCTCTGGGATATATGGAATATGTTCCCGGACGGCCGATAGTGGTTCCCAAGATAATAATAGCTAAAGGCGGAGGACTTGTGCAGACGGACAATATTTTCAAGGAACTAAGAAAGCGTTATGAAGCATCTTTCAATGATTTTGTTACTAACGGCCTGGGCATTGGAGAAGGGGCCAAACCACATGAATATATCGAGGGAGTACAGGAATTTATGGCTCGTTTTGAAGGAATGCTCTCCAGGCTTTTACCCGGAGATCTGGAATCAGAGGATGGTTTGCAGGGTTTTGTCAATGCTCTGTTCAACTTGTTTCCACAGCAGAGGATGTTTACGGTCAGTTCCGATTTTTTGAGAGAAATGCTGGTGCGTATACCCCCAATTAACCTCATGATCCCCCTGGGATTTTATAAAGCGGCAGACCTGATTGAAAAAATGGATCCGCGTGATGCGGTTACCTATGCCAACCTTGTTGAAAGCCGGAGCTATACTGACCGGGATTTATTATGGCTGGCAGATAATCTGAAGCCCAAAAGTTTCGGATGGGTTGACCTTAAGCCAATTATTCTGCGAAAAGATATGCAAACCGGTACTCTTGCTTATGGGAAACTATCTGTTGCCAATCATCTTACAGCCAGAATTGCCATTAAAACTCTGGACTCAGGCAAGGGAGGGCAGTATCCCAGAAGCAGGTATTTTACCAGTTTGCTGCGCCGCCTGGTGGTAGCAGAACATTATTCCAGGATGTTCAAATGTATGGTTTCGGAAAGAAAGAACATAGGGATAAAAGTCCGCAATTCTTTGATGGGATTGCAAAAAGGAGGAGATTTTTCAGCCCACAGCATTTTCGAAAACTATCATCATCGTTACCTGGTTAAGCGAATAAGATGCCTGGCCTCAGAGTTTTCTGAACAGGGAAAAAATGATATAGCGGATTTATTTTCTTTAATGGCTGACGGGTATGGCCTGAGTCAGGTTCTGGAAGATAGCACGTTCCTTACCTGTACTGCCTGGAGTTGGGCCAGTTACAGCTACAAAGGAGGGGGGAATATTCCTGCTCCCTTGACTACGAGTGTGGAAAAGCGATGGTTTAACCATGATTTTCTGGAAATGCTATACATGGAACTGGGCTACAAGCAGGAAGAAATTTTGCCAATCGTTATTCGCTTTATTATGGCAGGTAAAAGCAGTTACAATTTGCTCGATGCTCTGCTTCCCAGCAGGCCCAAAGATGTAACAGTTGTGGTTCAGGAAATAACCAATGAGCCAAGTAAATCCTTGGAACGTTACAGCGGAAATCCCATGCTGGAAACAATAGAAGAACATCATTGGGAAAGCAAATATGTTCTTAATCCCGGTGCTTTGCGGATAGGAGACAGGGTATATCTGTTTTACCGGGCGGTAGGGGATGATAATATTTCCCGTATCGGCCTGGCTATTACCGATGGCTATAATATTCTGGAAAGGTTGCCGGAGCCAATTTTTTCACCTGCTACCGAGGAAGAAAAACTTGGTTGTGAAGATCCCCGGCTTATTATAATAAAAGATAGAATATTTATGCTTTATACGGCATATGATGGTAATATTGCGCAAATAGCAGCCGCTTCAATAAAAGTGGATGAATTTTTGCATGGAAACTACAGGTGCTGGCGCAGGGAGGGCCTGGCTTTTAAAAACATTTGGGATAAGGATGCCATTCTTTTCCCAGAAAAAATCAACGGCAAATATGTTATTTATCACCGTATTGAGCCCAGCATATGGGTAACTTATATGGAAGAAATCAAATTTCCCCTGAGAGAAAACCATGCTATCATCATAGGTCCCAGACCCGGTCACATGTGGGATTCATTAAAAATCGGAGCAGGGGCTCAACCTATCAAGACCAAATACGGGTGGTTGTTGATATACCATGGAGTGGATTATAATTATGTTTACCGGCTGGGGGTAATTCTGGTAGATCTTCTGAATCCCTCCAAGGTTCTTTACCGCTCGCCCAATCCTATACTGGAACCTGAAGAGGACTATGAAATAGGGCTGAGCGGAGCCTGGGTACCAAATGTGGTTTTTAGCTGTGGAGCAGTTGCCAGTTCTGATAAAGAAATACTTGATGATGATGATGAAATCCTGGTATATTATGGGGCTGCTGATACCAGTATAGGAATGGCTACTGCTACATTGGCAGAACTGATACCGGAACACTTTCGGGTTGTTTCAAAAGCTCAAAATTAGTAGATAAAGCAGGAAGAAGTGAAAGAAAGAAGCTTTTATAATAAAATTTAAAGTTCCAGGTTTTAAACAGTACACAAAGACTGTGCACATGAGGTGTAGGATATGGGGTAATATAACCCCATGTTTTCGGCTTGGAATCCTAAGCTCTCACCCCTTAAGAGCTTTTGTCGACTTTTTTTTCCTGTTCAACGAAGTTTTCCATCAAAATATCACTTAATAACAAAGACAATACTGCTTCTGCTCCCCGGTTTTTGTTTACCCCGTCACAGCTCAGTGCATCAAAACATGCCCCGGTATTTTGGTCGTACAAAGATATGCCGTGAATATTTCGCCCCCGGTACCATTGGTAAGCCTTAAGGGCCAGTTCCAGATATTCAGGTTCTCCAATGGCATTGTAAGCCTCAAAGCAAGCATGAACAGTTGAAGCTGCATCAACTGGCTGCTGGTCAAAAAGGCCAATATTGCCGCCTCTCTGATACCACCCCTGGTTTCCAACAATATTAAGATAATCATTCCTGAATAAAATACTATTAAGGAAATTCAGAGAATCATGCGCTATTTTCAAAGCCTTTCTATTTCCTGTGGCTGTATAAACACTGAATAAAGCCTGGGGTAATATACCATTGCAATAAGTCAGGTAATTTTCAAACCATAACCATTTGCTGCTGTGATTGACTTCATAAAGGCTGAATAAATATTCCTTTAGCTTGTCAAGCAACTCGCTTTTTTGCTTGCTTAATGTTCCATTTCCTTTGCAGATAGCCAGCAAAGCATAGGAAATTGCCCGGGGTGAACGGAAAGATATGGCTTTGTGGATATTATTTTCATATATCTGCTGGCACAAGTCCGCGATATCAGGCCAGGGAGCAGAAGATGCCAGACTGCAGGCCAGTAGTGCCCGGCCGATACTATCTTCTGAATTGAAATGAGAACAGAAGCGGCCATCGAGGAAAAAGTTTGACCAGCTTCCATCTTTCTGTTGAGAATTTTTGATATACCAAATATATTTTTGAGCATACTGGTATCCTTCATCCATATACATTGATACTATTAAAGCACGGGCATTGTCATCGAGAGTATATCCACTGCGTTTATCGGGGATAGCCAGTTTAGAAAACTGCAGTATACCTGCTTCGTCAGTCAATTCTTTTATATATCTATAATCCAACATAATTTAACTGCTCCTTGTGTCCGTAACTTTTTTTAAGTATATCTGCAAGTACAGAACTGTATTGCCTGCCGATATTGGGCCAGGTCCATGTTTTACCGATTTTGTAGGCTCGGGCTTCAAGACTGCTTTGCAAGTCAGTATCAGCCAGTATCTTCTTTATTAAATTAGCCAGTGATTCCGGGTGAGCAGTTTCAGCCAATAAACCTCTACCATTTTCCAGGACCTCAATGGCATAGGCATAAGAAGTTGATACTATGGCTTTTCCGCACCCTATGGCAAAAGCCATAGTACCACTTACGGCCTGATCTGGGTTGGGATAAGGACTCAGGTAGATATCACTCATATGAAGGTATTCTCCCAACTCATTGTCATTTAAAAAACGATTGACAAATATTACACTATTTTCAATATTGAGTTCCTGAACCATATTCTCCAGCATAATACGATAAGTTTCGCCTTCTTTTTTCTTCAACATGGGATGGGTCTGCCCGAGAATCAAATATGTGGCATCCGGAAAATCCCGGACTACTTCCGACATCGCCTTTATTCCAAGTTCCAGGCCTTTTCCAGGTCCAATCAAGCCAAATGTGCTGATTAACTTTTTGCCGCTTAAATTATGCTTGCGTTTTAATTCTTCTGCAGGGTGCCTTTTAAATTCCGGAACCCCATGGCTTATGACATTGAGTAATTCCTTTGGGACCCCATATAAATTGCTTAAAAGGCGGGCAGACCGCTTGGTCATGCAAACTACAGCTGAAGAACGCGAACAAAGATTCTTTAGTATAGCTTTTTGTTGTCTCCGGGGACGGGGTAAGACTGTGTGGCAGACTACGATGTAAGGCTTCTTTAATTTGGCAGCAAACTGCAAAATGTATTCACCGTGTGAGCCGCCAAAAATACCATATTCATGTTGGATAATCAGTATTTCTATCTCTGGAGAAGAATTGACAAAACTGGCAGCTCTGGCATAATCTTGCTTTTCTTCCTGACGGATATTATAAATCACTTCAGAAGGATAATTATATTCAGATTTATCATCAGATACGGCCATAATCTGGACGGTATTTCCATTTTTTAATAAGCTGTTGCGCAAATCCATGGAAAACGTTGCAATTCCGCATTGCTTGGGGGGATAAGTTCCTAAATTCAGTATCATTGTTTTCACTCCCTTGAGATATACTTGTAACTATATTTTTCCATATAAAAATATTTCTTATACATGAGGATTTTGCATAATTAATTTTTCCGTATCATCAGGCAAGTATTTAAGTACTGTCATCCTGAGGCAAAACCGAAGGAGCTTAGGATTCATCCTCCGGGCACGCTTCGCTCACGATTAAAGTGGCTTCGCTAAGGCTCAGAATAGAAAGTTGGATTTTTTAATTATGCAAAACTCTCTATACATAAACAAGCGATTCAAACTTGATTAAACCAGGATACAGCAGAAGCTTGTATCTTATATACCCTGGAATCTGAATAAAAAAGGTTTAAACATTTAAAAGCTTGGCATTATGCCTGGTATCGACCATAAGATTCCATCCCTGTAAAAATGAAAACACTTCATCCTTTATTTCTTCCAGTGCCTGAGGAGAATTGCCCTCACAACGAATTATCAATTCCGGACCGGTATTGGATGCCCTGACCAGTCCCCAACCATTAGGAAACAATATTCTGGCTCCATCAATATCCAATACCTCATAATGTTTGCGAAAATGAAGCAAAACTTTGCTGACGATATCAAACTTTTGTTCATCAGTACTGGGAAGCCTGATTTCCGGGGTGGAGTAATACTGAGGAATATCAGCCAGCATTTCAGTGATGCTTTTGTTACTGTATGACAACAAAGAAACAAGACGTGCTCCGGCATAAATGGCATCATCAAAGCCATAGTATTCATCAGCAAAAAACATATGCCCGGACATTTCCCCGGTAAATATGGCATCTATTTCTTTCATTTTAGCTTTTATCAGTGAATGACCGGTTTTATATATTAAAGGTGTGCCGCCCAGGCGTCTTATCTCGTCAATAAGAGCCTGAGAACACTTGACTTCCACAATACACTGGCTCCCGGGATAACGCGGGAGAATATCGCGCCAGAACAGTATCATGAGCATATCACCCCAGATCAGGTTGCCCCAGGGATCAACCACCCCCAGACGGTCGCCGTCGCCATCAAACCCTATCCCGATATCAGCTCTGCTATTCTGTACTTCTTTGATTAAGTCCACCATGTTTTCGGGATTAACCGGATCAGGCTGGTGATTGGGAAAAGAGGGGTCAGACTCACAGAATAGTTCCACAACTTCACATCCCAGGCTGCGAAAAATTTCCGGAGCAAAATAAGATGCGGCACCATTGCCGCAGTCTATTACAATTTTAGGAATATTTGGCCCCATATTTATCCGGGCTTTAATCATCCGGGCATAGTCATCGCTGATGTCGACCTGAGTGACTGAACCCCGGGGACCGCTGACAAAATCCTGCCTGGCAATTATCCGCCGAATTTCCTGGATTTCCTGTCCATAAATAGTTGAGTCCCCCAGCAAGAGTTTGCATCCATTATACTCGGGGGGATTGTGACTGGCGGTAATCATTATGCCTGCGTGTTTATCCAGATGCCTGGCGGCATAATAGAACATAGGAGTAATTAAAAGGCCCAGATCAATTACATCGCAAGCTGAGTCTAAAACTCCTTCCATGCACAGAGCGTGTAAATGAGGGGAAGAAAGACGATTATCCCTGGACAGCAGGATGGTATTGTGCCCGTGCCGGAAAGCATGAGCAGCAAAAGCACGTCCGATGTCATACATAAGACTGTCATCAAGGTCTTTACCTACAATACCTCTGATATCATATTGACGAAATATATTAGTATTAATAATATCCCTCCTATCTCCATGGTCTGATAAATAAGATAATATGACTTTAAAGAAAAACCGGAGATCCCGGTATTTACAATAAATCAAATCTATTTTCTTTATCCAATAATTCTACTATTTTGCGTACTTCCTGAGAACGGTTGCGTTCGGAAACCAAAATGACATCGTCAGTTTCTACTACGAGCAGGTTTTCAACCCCAAAAAGAACCAAAGTTTTTTCTGCTTGTTTCACAATACAGTTTTTGCTGTCCATCAATATAACATCATTTCCTGTAAAGACATTGGACATATCATCCTGTTCATGAAGATCAGCCAGGGCATTCCAACTGCCCAGGTCACACCAACCAAAATTTGCAGGAACTACAGCCATACGTTCGGATTTCTCAGCTATTCCATAATCGAGGCTGATGTTGGGCAGTTCTGAATAGGATTTAATATACTCCTCATGTCCCAGTATAAGTTTTACGTATATTTCCGGGAGATGCTTCTGAAATTCCTCTGCCAGCACAGCTGCTTTCCCCATGTATATACCTGCGTTCCACATATGCTGCCCGCTGCCCAAATAAGATTTGGCGGTTTCTGCATCAGGTTTTTCACAGAAGGTACTGACCTGAAATACACCTGGTATTTCTCCAATTTCCCATTTGGTTTTTTCAATATAGCCAAAGCCGGTTTCCGGCCGGACAGGGGATATCCCTATGGTTGCCAGATGGTCGTGTTGAGCAGCGAGGGCTGCACGCTGAATGCTTTCTGAAAAAGCCGGAGTATCCAGTACGTGATGATCGGCCGGAAATATTCCCAGAATTTCGTCAGGGTTTTCCTTATATAACATGGAAAGGGCCAGACCGACTGCAGGGGCAGTGTTTTTTCCCTCCGGTTCGCTAAGAATCTCTATTAGTTCTGAATCTTTTCTATTGTTTATGACCTGTCTTATATTTGGCAGAAGGTCGTCGCTGGTGATAATTATAATACGCCGGGAACCGGAAGCCATAAGGCGATCTATGGTATGGTCGAGCATGGATTTATTATCAACAAAGCTGCATAATTGTTTGGGACGTTGTCTGCGGCTCTCCGGCCATAAACGCAGTCCTTTTCCTCCAGCCAGAATTACTGATATCATTTCTAACCTCCAAAATAGCTGACAGAGTATTTTATGCCTCAAGCTGTGCATAATATTCCTTTGTGCTTATTTCCTGAGACTCTTGCATAATTAAAAAATCCCAATCCTCATTCTAAAGCCTGAGCCAAAAATTTTAAGATCCTTCGGCTTTGCCTCAGGATGACATTTACTAATCTACTGCTTAATCGCAGGAAAAAGTTAATTATGCAAAACTCTCTCCTTTATAAAAGGAGATCTCAGATCTCCTAAACAAACGAAGAATACCTATAAATACATAAAGAAGTTAATTGGCGAATATTCAGGTTTATATTAGTATGACCTCTTAAAAAGGATTATATAAGTGGGATATGATTACAGGGGAATAATGGAATTAAACTTTTATGAAAAAGGTGCAGGGTTTTTTTATATTTTCATCGTTATAATAAATGAGGGAAGGAGGGGATTGCGGTTGGTGTTAAAGACGAGATAATTAAAGAATTCGTTTCCGGACATGAAGAAGTATTTGTTGAAATAGTAAATCAATACAAGGCTTATGTTTTTGCCATTATTTTAAAATTAGTAGATAATCCCAATGATGCCCAGGATATAGCCCAGGAAGTATTTCTGCAGGTATACCAATCCCTTCCTCGTTTTTGCCCTGATAATTTCAAAGCCTGGATAGGCAGAATTAGTGCCAATAAAGCTATTGACTGGAAGAGAGCCCATAAGGAGCAGAAGTATATTGATAGAGGGTTGGAAATTAAGAACATAAAGGATGAAAGACAGTGGGTTAATCCGGAAAAAATACTTCTGGAAAAAGATTACCGTGAAAGAGTGAGGGCGGTTTGCAGACAACTGCCGGACAAATACCGCAGGGTTATTGAAAAGTTTTATTTTCAATCCTGGACCTATGAAGAAATAGCCCGAGAAGAGGGAATAAGCATGAGAACGGTAGAGTCCCGCCTCTACCGGGCCAGAAAAATGTTTCGGGAGAAATGGAAGGAGGGGTTCAGTGAGTGAGACATTATATGAAAGAAGAATGGCAGGCTTTTCACAGAGGTGAATTATCGGAAATAAGCAGAAGAGAAATGGAAAGACACCTTCTTTCCTGCGAAATATGCATGAACAGCTTTCTTGAAAGCATGCCGGAGGAAGATATTGTAAATGCCGGAAAAATGCTCCCCGTTGATTTTACTGACAGTACAATGCTTTACATTAAAGAAAAAAGCAGACCTGAACCCCCTGTCTGCCATCCGAATACCTGGAGAAAACGCTGGCAGGATTTATTTGTTTACTATGTAGCGGCAGCCATATTGACCATGTTTTTTGCCGGGGGCGGGGTATTCCAATCCCTGGTGGACAACTACAGTCAATTATCCAGAACTGCCTGTAGCCTGGAACATCAGAAAATGCAGGATAGTATACGTATGGACTGGCCGGGTCAAATTGCTGATCGGACTGCCAGATGGATAGAAAATTTTGAGAACAGGAAAAAGGAGGGGGTATCAAAGTGAAACAAAAAAGCAAGTTTATAACATTCATATTATCTTTTATACCGGGACTGGGTCATTTATACCTGGGATTTTCCGGCCGGGCTCTCGTGTTTTTTACGCTTCTGGCGTTGTCTGTACTGGGAACGGCTGGAATGTCTGCCCTGGCCGGTACTGACCGTTTTTTTATACTGCTGCTTTTTGCCATACCGATTATATGGTTTGTGGCTTTAGTAGATTCCCTGTCACTGGCAGAAAAACTGCATCTGACTCAGCAAAATCGGGAGGCAGCAAATCCTGATTTAAATAATATTTTAAGCAATATGTCCATGAGCAACCAGAAAATAATTACCGTAGCTCTTTCCATAATTCCTGGAGCGGGGCATATGTACCTGGGTTTCCTGAAAGAAGGTACCCAACTGATGGCAGGCTTCTTTTTTACCGCTTTCCTGATGGGGTGGCTGAACTTGAGCATACTGGTTTTTATATTGCCGGTAATATGGTTTTACAGCCTTTTTGATGCTTATCACCGTATGGATGAAAAAGAGTTCAACGGGCAGACATGGGAGGAAATACCTTTTTTCCAGTGGTTTAGTAATCATCCCCGCTGGATAGGATGGGGACTCATTGTTTTTGGGTGTTTAATATTGGTTGCAAAAATAGTATCCCCCCTCTTAAGCTGGCAGATTCGCCATTACCTGCAGACAGCGATAGTAGCCCTGATTTTCATACTGGGCGGGATAAAAATGCTGGCAGGTAATAAGGTGCAAGCATACAAGGGGAAAAAGGGCGCAGGTGAAGACCTCGAGGTAGAAAAAGCAGAGTTTAATGCCAGGCAGGAAGATGGAGTGAGCACGCGAGAAGACAAGTTCCTGGAATTAATAAATGAAGCCCTGGAAGAAGATAGAACCCCGGAATTGGAGACAGATGAGCCAGATAAAGTGGACAATAAAGAAGAGGACAGTGCTGTGCCTGAAGCAGAAGCTGTAAAAATCGAAGAGAATGTAATTGATGAAAATGAGGTGAATGAAAAATGAGAGAATGGCGAGTAGGCACCTTTTCCATGGGAATCCTTCTGCTGGGGCTGGGAAGCGGATTAATCATTGCCCAGATAAACAGTGTAGCGGTTGCGGAGATTGTTTTTAAATGGTGGCCCCTATTATTTGTTCTCCTGGGACTGGAGATACTGGGGCAGATCTTTATCAATAAAAACAATGACATCAAAATAAAATATGATATTTTCAGTATATTTATGGTCTTTGTTATAATTATATCCGGTCTGGGAGTACAATGCCTGACGGAATTTGGTTTCACCGAGCAGGCCAGGATTATGCTGGCTTCCAAGCATTATTTGCTGGAGACCGAACCCAGTGAGACAGCGATAGCAACGGAAATCGAAAGGCTGGTAATCGAAGCACCGCCCGCTTCCTTGCAGATTCATACCTCCAAGAGTGATTCCATTATATCCCGGGCCAGCGTTTCGGTAACGGCCGACTCCAAAGAAAGAGCCCTGGAAATGATGGCTGAGGCTACGAAATGCAACAGCTATCAGGCGGGCGATACTCAATTTATCAGTTTTGACATACCCCTTTATGGCAATGATTTTGGCTATGATTGCCGAATAAGCGAATACAAACTGCTCATTCCCGATAAAATGGACGTAATTATCAAGGGCAATGACCATTCGGTCAATATAGATGCCAGGAATATCAGCAGTGACTGGCAGATTCAGGATGCCGGCGATCTGGAATTAAACCTGAGCGGGAGCAATAATCTTACGGTTAATACCCAGGTAGATCATGAACAGTTGCTGGAAGGTAATGTAGAATGGACGGTATCGGGAAATGATGATCCCCAGGAACACTCCATAAAAGGGCAGTATAAAATGGGAGACGGAAGCCATCAAATTATTATCTTTGATAGCATGAGGGTTACCCTTAATGCCATGAACTAATTATCTTCAGGTATATTCTTCTGTTCTCTCCTCGGAAATCATAAATTTGAATGAGCTTGACCTTGCTGGGATTATTTGGTACTATACAAATGATTATTTGCTACTATGAAGGAGTAGTTTTATGGTTCGTGTAAGTAAAAATCTGGAAAAAATTGATATTCAAGATAGAATTCCAAATTTAATAGAATTTCTTAAAAGCCGGGAAGAGATATTGGCTGTATATTTATATGGATCTTATGGTAGTGAATACCAGACAAATCTCAGTGATATAGACATTGCAGTACTGGTGTCTGGTTCACTACGAGCCGATCTGGCTTATCAGCTTGACCTTTCTGCTCAAATAGCAGATATTATCCGGGAAGAAGACCTTGATGTTTTAATACTTAATACCGCATCAATTGTTATGCAATTTGAAGTCCTGTCTACCGGTAAAATTCTATTTGAAAGAGATCATGAACTGCTTTGTGATTTTCTGGAGCGTGTATTTAAGGAATATGGCGATTTTCAAATCGATTTAAGGCAATTTTACTGCGAATATGATGAAGCGTTGAGGAAAAAGGCTTATGGTCAACAATAATAAAATACGGCAGAAGATTAATATATTGCAAAAGAATATAAAGTTTTTGGATTCACTGCGACAGATACCTTTTGATGAGTTTTTGGCAGATCCTCGCAATTACCTTTCCGCTACCCGTATTCTGCAAATCTCTGTGGAAGCAATGATTGACATTGCCCATCATATTATTGCCCGAGAGAACCTGGGAATTCCCCAAAGCTACCATGATGCCATAAAAATACTAAGCCGCGAAGATTATCTCCCGAAGGATAAAGAGGCAACTTTTCGGGCTATGATAAGATTTCGCAATCGTGCTGTTCATATGTATGATGAGATTAATGAAGAGGAGATTTATCGAATAATATGTGAAAACCTGGGTGATTTCCAGGAATATATGGATAGTATAATAAAACGCTGCTTTTAAGCAAATGGGAAAACGCTGCTTTGCCACAGGTGGACTTTTCTTGGCTAAACAATATACAGACTCAATTGGAGGAATTAATTAAGATATGGATATTTTATATGATGGTTTTCGATATTTTATTATTTTCTTAGTAGCTGTAATTATTACAAAAATTTTCATGAGTATAGCAAATAAGATTGGAGAAGAATTAGGAATCAAAGAATTTGTTGTAAACCTTTTGCTTAAGATAGGAAAGGGTGTAAGAAAACTATATTGAGTCCAAATGGTATCCTCGCTACTTGATTTACATTCACTGAAGATTTTTTATGTGGGGATTTTGCTTATAATGAACAATGTTATAAATTACAGCTCTATTAATCTGCATTCGGTTTGGCAAAAGGTCCTTTTAAATTCTGGGGACGGGGACCAAAAAATTGGTAATAATTGCACTGGATACGGCCGTTATAGAGTTTGCGTTTTTTATTTGCCTTGCGTTGAATAAGCTTTTCAAAGCCGGGGTGGGAGCTGAGCAAGTAAAAAGACCAGGTATCCAGGCGATCAAAAACAGGGGCCAGGTCTTTATAGAGCTTTTCCACTTCCTTTTTTTCCGCCAGGCGTTCCCCGTAAGGGGGATTGGCTATCAAGTAGCCGAAATTGTATTTGGATCGCAAGTCTCTCACATCCTGCTGCTGAAATCTTATGAGGTTTTTCAGCCCGGCTTCTTTGGCATGAAAACGTGCCAGGTCAAGAACCGCAGGATCGATATCAAATCCCAGAATCCCCAGTGGCTGCTCATGATCAATAGAGTCACGGGCTTCTTCCCGGGTTTTTTTCCACAACTGTGCTGGTAACTGGGGCCAATTTTCGGCGGCAAAGCTTCTGCCCAGTCCCGGAGCTATATTTTTTCCAATTAAAGCGGCCTCTATAGGAATAGTGCCTGAACCGCAGAAGGGGTCGATCAAGGCCCGATCTGCTTTCCAGCGGCTGAGCTGTATCATGGCCGCGGCCAGGGTTTCCTTGAGGGGGGCTTCGGCGGAAAGCTTGCGGTAGCCTCTTTTATGCAGGCCAATTCCACTGCTGTCTATGCTGAGAGTGGCAGTATCTTTCAGCAGGCCCAGTTGAATCCTGAATCTTGATCCGTTTTCCGGAAACCAGTTCAGATGATGTTTTTCCTTCATTTTTTCCACTATGGCTTTTTTCACTATAGCCTGACAATCGGAGACACTAAATAGCTTTGATTTGATAGACTTTGCTTCTACGGGAAATTCAGCATCTGCAGGTATCCAGTCATTCCAGGGCAGGGAACGGGTGTTTTCAAACAGCTCTTCAAATGTTCGGGCCGGGAATGCTCCTATTTTAAGCAATAGACGATCAGCGGAACGCAGCCAGAGGTTGCAGCGGGCAAGAGCTGAAATATCAGCTGCAAATAGTACACGGCCGTTTTCTGTTGTCAGATTACTGTACCCCAGTTTCCTTAGTTCATGAGCCACTATAGATTCAAGGCCAAAGGCAGTGC
>JAHDSE010000152.1 GCA_018432955.1 Syntrophomonadaceae bacterium | reverse complement strand
AGCACCTGGTACCCAGGCAATCTCTATATTCTCTGGATCAACATTATGCCTGTTCAGGGCATCCAAACAGCCTGAAAGCAGTTTATTGGTAATAAATTCATTAAACCTGGAAACAATAACCGCAATTTTGTGATTTTCTCCCAGCAATATTCCCTCATACACTTTTGCCACTAGAAAAATACCTCCTATGTTCTTTTGTGAGCCCTTTGCCATACTCTCAAAAATAGTTATTGATACTTCTTATGCTTTTACGTAAAATTATTTTTCTATCTAAATAAAATTTACTAAATATGAACAGAGAATGCAATTACAAAATCCATTTAGAGATTAGCCAGAATATGCCCCATCTTTTCTTTTTTGGTTTGCAGATACCTGCGGTTCTCCATTTTGCTGGGCATTTCAATAGGCACCCTTTCGACCACCTGCAAGCCATATCCTTCCAGGCCTTTTATTTTCTTGGGATTATTGGTCAAAAGCTTCATTTTTTTTACACCCAGGTTAGCCAGTATCTGGGCTCCAATACCATATTCACGGAGATCAGCAGCAAATCCCAGATCAAGATTGGCTTCCACTGTATCCCTGCCCTGATCCTGTAATTTATAAGCCTTTATTTTGTTGCACAGGCCAATACCTCTGCCTTCCTGACGCATATACAATAATACTCCTTTTCCTGCTTCCTCAATCATGCTCAGGGCAGATTGGAGCTGTTCACCGCAATCACACCTTTTTGAGCCCATTACATCACCAGTCAGGCACTCGGAATGGACCCTGACCAGTATGGGTTCGTCTTTTTCCCACTGGCCTTTAACTACAGCCAGGTGCTCTTTGTTATCCAGTAAGGACTGATAGGCCACTGCCTGAAAATCACCAAATTGTGTTGGGAGAAGAGCATCGCTTACTCTAATGACCAGTTCTTCCGTCCGACGTCGATATTCGATTAGATCAGCAATAGTAACCAGTTTTATCCCGTGTTTTCTGGAAAACTCTTTTAGCTCCGGCAAACGTGCCATAGAACCATCATTATTCATTATTTCGCAAATAACTGTAGCCGGGTAAAGTCCCGCCAGTCTTGCCAGGTCAATCGAGCCCTCTGTATGCCCTGTTCTTCTTAATACCCCACCCTCTCTATAGCGCAAGGGAAATATGTGCCCGGGACGCCTGAAATCATTGGCCTGGCTTTCACCGGATATAAGTGCCTGTACTGTAGCAGCTCTTTCGTAAGCGGAAATTCCGGTAGTGGTTCCAATATGATCTACAGATACTGTAAATGCCGTTTCGTGATTATCAGTGTTTTTTGATACCATTGGCTTAATATCCAGCTCATCCAGCCTGTCACCCATCATAGGGACACAAATCAGGCCTTTGGCATAACTGGCCATAAAATTAATAATCTCAGGATTTGCCTTTTCTGCAGCAACTATAACGTCACCTTCGTTTTCACGGTCTTCATCATCTACGACAATAACCATTTTCCCTTCTCTTATGTCCTTAATAGCTTCTTCAATCGAATTCAGCAAAGCGATAACCCCCCAAAAATAATTTCACCTTAAGTAGTGATTATATCCTGCCAGTATGATATTTTACGGATTTTTCTATATTAATATCGGGATCTGCCTAGAGAAAACCGTTCTCTGCCAGAAAGCCCATGCTTAAACTTGAATCATTATCTGTTCTGTCGCCCCCTGCCGTTAACAAGCGTTCAACATACCGGCCTATTATGTCGCTCTCAAGATTTACCATATCCCCTGCCTTTTTAAAACCCAAAGTAGTAAGATGAGCTGTATGAGGTATCAGGGAAACAGTAAAACCATCTGAAAAAACATCAATTACAGTCAAACTGATACCATCAATAGCTATCGAGCCTTTAGCAACAGTATATTTTAATACTGTTTCCGGCGCCTTAAACCTGAATATAGTGGCAATATCAAGGCTTTCCTTTTGTACTACAACAGCTATTGCGTCGACATGTCCCTGTACCAGATGGCCCCCCAGCCTGTCACCCAATCTCAGAGCCCGCTCCAGATTAACCATTTCCCCAATTTTCAAATATTTTAGTGTTGTCTTGTTCATGGTCTCCGGCATTACATCAGCCAGAAATTTATTTTTATCATATTGAACCACAGTAAGACAGACCCCATTGACTGCTATGCTGTCTCCAATATTTAAATCAGTGATTACTTTTTCTGCTATAATCTGGATTTGAAATGAGTTACTCCCCCTGTCAATTCGATTCACTTTACCCAGTTCTTCAATTATCCCGGTAAAAATAATAATCACCATCCTGTATAAGCAGTAATCAAAATATCATCCTGAATCCTTTGCATATCAACATTATGCAAACAGAGCGCATTATCCATCAGTTCTATTCCCTGCCCTGCAATGGGAGAGGGCGAATTCCTGCCTCCTATTATCTTGGGGGCAATAAACCAGTATACTTTATTAATCAACTTATGCTCTATCATGTAGGCATTTAATTCTGCACCACCCTCAAGCAGAATGCTGCACACTTCCCTTTCTCCAAGGATTTCCAGAGCCTTTTTAACTGCTAATTTCTGCGGATTTCCACCAAGTTCAATTATTTCTATTCCTGCATCCTGCAATTGAGCCGCCTTGCTATGATTATTGATACGGGAAGTAAATACCAGGGTTTTTTGTTCCCGGCTGCTTTTAACAATTTTGCTTTCTAATGGCAATTCAAGATCCCCATCTATAATTATTCTGAGCGGGTCTCTCTTGTCATCGATATCTAAACGAGTGTTTAACATCGGATCATCTGCAAGCACAGTGCCTATTCCAACCATAATTCCATCATAAACATTTCTTAAGTTATGTACATATTTCCTGGAAGCAGGGTTGCTTATCCAGCGTGAATCACCATTCCATGAAGCAATTTTACCATCCAGGGTTACAGCCGTTTTTAAACTTATGAAAGGTCTTTTGCTCGTAATATACTTAAAGAAAACCTCATTCAGCTTTAAGGCTTCTTTTTCCAGTACACCTACTTCAGTTTCTATTCCGGCATCCTGAAGAATCTTGAGTCCCCTCCCTGATACCTGGGGGTTGGGATCCAGGCTTGCTATTACCGCCCTCTTAATTCCTGCATTCACCAGTGCATCGGCACATGGAGGAGTCCTGCCATGGTGGCTGCAGGGTTCAAGGCTAACGTATATTGTGGAAAAGAGAGCGTCCTGCCCGGCAGCGTTTAAAGCATGGATTTCAGCATGTGGAGTTCCAGCCTTTTTATGATATCCTTCAGCTATTATCTGTCCATTCTTAACAATCACTGCACCCACCATAGGATTGGGATTGGTTCTGCCCATACCCTTTTTGGCTAAATCCAGAGCTCTTTGCATATAATGAATATCATCGTTTTTCTTCATCGTTTACCCCAATCCGTGAAATAAATGTTTTTTATAAAACCAAAAAAACCCGAATTCTCATCGGGTTAAGGCACGTGCTTAAATAAGCATACTTTTTCGCATACCATTAGTGCCCTTCTTCTACCATCCAGACTATCACTGTCGGCCCCGGAGTTTCACCGAATCATGCCTAATAGGCTTGCGGGCTTTACCGCCGATAGGGAATTTCACCCATCCCCGAAGAGGGTTTTTTAATTCTATTTTAAGTTAGACTAATACTATCACTAGTCTTATAAACGGTCAAGTAAGTATCTAAGCCAGTTCCCTCAAGCTTTGAACTGCCTCTTTTACATCTTGGGAACTGAATATGTATGAACCGGAAACCAGTACATTGCCTCCTGCCTCAACAACGGTTGCCGCTGTATTATTATTGATTCCGCCGTCAAGCTGCAGATAAGCCCTGGATGAAGAGGCTTCCAGCATGGTTTTTACTTTCCTGATTTTTGGTATAACAGATGGTATAAATGTTTGCCCCCCAAAACCTGGATTTACACTCATCAGCAAGATAAGATCAACTTCACTCAGGATATTTTCCAGCATCATTGCTGGTGTCGCAGGATTTAGAGCCACTCCGACCTGAATCCCCTTTTCCTTGACCATTTGCACTACCCGGTGCAGGTGCCGGCAAGCCTCCATGTGAACGGTAATAAGGTCGGCACCCGCTTCAATAAAAGCCGGGATCAGGTTTTCTGGTTTTTCAATCATCAGGTGAACATCCAGAAATAGAGAGGTTTCCTGGCGAATATCGGCTACTACTGGAGGACCAATAGTCAAATTGGGCACAAATTGCCCGTCCATAACATCTATGTGTAACCAATCAGCACCTGCATTTTCCAGCCTTCTTATATCTTCACCCAATCTGGCAAAATTAGCTGATAAAATTGATGGAGCAACAATTATCATTTATAGCACCTCTCATTTTCAATAACTTCCTCCAGCATTGACAAATAGCTCTGGTACCTGAAATCAGCAATTAATCCTTCAGCTACTGCTTCTTTAACTCCACAATCCTTTTCTTTGTAATGCAGACAATTATTGAAACGACAATTGTTATTGTAGGTCTTAAATTCCCAGAAGTGCTCTGCCAAATCGCGGCTTTTAACTGCTGTCGGTATATCTAAAACACTGAACCCGGGAGTATCAACCAGCCAGGCACCGTTCTGCAGCGGGAAGAGTTCAACATGCCTGGTTGTGTGTTTCCCCCGCCCAATCTTTTTGCTGACTTCTTGAGTTCTGATATTTAATCCCTCAATCAGAGCATTGAGCAGGCTTGATTTTCCACTGCCTGATGGCCCCGTAAATACTGCAATCTGCCCTTTGATTGCCTGCCGGAGAATATCCAGCCCTATTTTCATTTTGGCTGAAGTTTGAATAAGCTTGAAACCGGCACGGTGATAGTATCCTTTTATCATAAGAGATTTTTCATCATCTTCCAGATCACATTTGTTCAGGATAATAATGGGACTAAGCCCTTTATATGATGCCAGGAAAAGCAAGCGGTCCAATAATGGCAGATTAGGTGAAGGTTTGTTATTTGCCATTACAATCAATACCGTAGTGACATTTGCCACCAGAGGACGATCAAGTGCATTATTTCTTGGCAGAATACTTTCCAGCACTCCCCTGTGTTCCTCCAGAGCAGTGAATTTCACTCTGTCACCGGTCAATACTGCTTTCTTCAGTTTGCCCCTGAGTTTACACTCGAATACTTGCATTTCTTCGTCCTGGACATAATAGAAACCGCTATATTTTTTTATCACCAGTCCCTCTTTATAAGCCATAAACCTCCTCCCTGAATTGAACAGATTAAATTACTAAAGGGAAAATGTCTTATGATGTTTTCCGTTTAGTTGAACCTCTGCCGTTCCACTTGCAAAATAATTAACCGCTAATGTAATGGTCTCTGCAGCTGGTCGCAGTTCATTGTATATTGTGCTTTTTCCTTTAGCATCACTTAATATTACCACTACCCTGTATTTATCCTCTTACTCAGGCAGGGTGAATTCAAGAACAGTGGTCCGGGCTGATGGCCCTGGACCGTCACTTATAACCAGGTTAATGCTGCTCTGTTCAGGTATCATGACACCACTCCCGGTATCCTGTTCAATAACCTGATTGGCAAAAAACTCAGTGCTCTCTTGTCGTTTAATGGTTCCTGACAAGAGATTATT
>JAHDSE010000078.1 GCA_018432955.1 Syntrophomonadaceae bacterium | reverse complement strand
TTCTGTGACCCTAACGGGTTTTGGCTTTAAAGTCGTAAGTTTTATATTCTCCTTGGCCATGAACCTTCCGTTTTTGGCGCTATTGTTAGTAATGGCACTCTCTATTATTCTGGGTATGGGGCTTCCTACCACTGCAGCATATATAGTAGCATCGGCATTGACAGTTCCCGCTCTTGTTAAATTAGGGTTTACAGCTTTGGCGGCAAATATGTTTGTGTTTTATTTCGCAGTTATATCTAATATCACGCCTCCTGTTGCATTGGCTGCCTATGCCGCCAGTTCCCTTGCAGGCGCCAATCCTGATAAGACCGGATTTCAGGCAATGAGGTTGGGTCTTTTGGCTTTTATAGTCCCCTTCGCTTTTTGTTACGATGGCGGTCTTTTATTGCAGGCCAATGCAGTTTACGGCATATTGGCCCTTCTGGGCGGCTTATTTTCTGCCGTTGCATTAGGTTGTGCTTTGGAAGGCTATTCAAATAAGCCAATAGGTCTTTTATTAAGAAGTTTGTTTTTGGTTTTCGGTGTATGTTGTCTGTGGCCTATGGCTACAATAAAATTAATTAGCATTGTGGCTATAATAACGCTTTTTGTCCTTGCTCGAAGGGGCAGCTTTTATAGGAACGATATTTGATGCTGGGTTAAGAGATAAAGTCAGGGTGCTGAAACAAGGGGAGATAGATGTGGATACCATAAATTATGAGCAGTTTGTTGCTGTGGATATGAGAGTGGGGAAAATAGTGAAAGTTGAATACAACGAAAAGGCCAAAAAGCCTGCGTATAAATTATGGGTCGATTTCGGCGGCGAGATTGGAGTTAAGCAATCTAGCGCCCAAGTCACAGAGCTTTATTCGTCTCAGGCTTTGCAGGGAAGATTGGTAGTCGCTGTTGTAAATTTCCCCCCGAAAACTGTAGCGGGCTTTAAAAGCGAGATCCTGGTCCTTGGCGTTCCCAATGAGGAGGGAAAGGTGCTTTTGTTATCCGTGGACGACAACCCTCCTTTGGGGTCGAGAGTGTTTTAATTTTGGTGCATTACCGATCGTGATGGATTTTTGGGTGAAGGAACTCTCAAAATTTTAAAGTTAAAAAGTACTTGACTTATGTCAAATAAGGTGTATGATAAATTTGTCGATAGGCGCCATCGACGAGAAAAAATTTTTAAAACGTGTATTTAGGAGGCAACATTAGTGAAAACACAGGGTACAGTCAAATGGTTCAACGAGTCCAAAGGTTATGGTTTCATCACAGCAGACGGCGGTAAGGACGTTTTTGTTCATTACAGCGCAATCCAGCAAGATGGTTTCAAAACATTAGCTGAAGGTCAGAGAGTTTCTTTTGAGATAGTCCAGGGAAGCAAAGGGCCACAGGCTTCTGAGGTATC
>JAHDSE010000089.1 GCA_018432955.1 Syntrophomonadaceae bacterium | reverse complement strand
TTCATTCGGGGAATAATCCCGAAGTTCCTGTATATAAAATTTATGATAAAGGTTATCCGAATCAATACGGGTTATAAAAATTTCTGGTGAATCACCTGCATAATTTTTCAGATAGCTTTCAAAATAAGAATCCTGTATAAATTTTATATTGACAGGAAGCTCAGGGTATTTAGCAAGAGTTTCTCTAATATAATCTTCCGTACTGTTCTCGTAGCGGATAAGGGATAGAAAATCCTGATTGCTCTGATTTTTAAGACTTTGGAGGGTAAATTTCATAAAAATATCAATTCTCTTTTCTATCCACTCTTTTGTTAATCTTTCTTCGAGGAATCCGAAAGTATTAAAAGCTGTATCAACGATTATTTTCCTGTTTTCCATAAATACTGTCTTCCTTTCTTAAATATCGCCCGCCATAGTAAACTGCTCAGAGATATCTTATAGAATCTTATTCTTCTTAATATTGGGGTAAATTTCCCATGATAATTTTGGCAATAGTCGAGCTTACGTTTTTCACCTGGTATTCACGGGGTGCTTCCCATAAGCATGCTTGTTTTAAAATACTGTCAACCGCAGCCAAAATATGGGCAGGTTCACAACCAGCAATAATACTGCTCCCACATTCTACAGTTTCCGGCCTTTCAGTCACATCCCGCAGGGTTACACTGGGGATATTAAATAGACAACATTCCTCCTGAACGGTGCCACTATCGGTCAGGATACAGAAGGCCTGTTTCTCCAGCTTAATAAAATCAAAGAGCCCTAACGGTTCTACAGCGATTATTCCCTCATTATCCATGATCTGCCCGTTTTTAGTGAGTTGTGAACGGGTACGGGGATGCAGGCTGCAGATTAGCGGGAATTTGTATTTTGCATGTATAAGTTTCAGAGCATTAATCAGTTTATCCCGGCGTATATCGACATCTACATTTTCAGCCCGGTGCAGAGTTACCAGGAAATACTTGTTTGCCTGTACTCCCATTTGCTTGAGGGCAGTACTTGCTTCTATCTTTTCCCGGTAATAATTCAGAACCTCCAGGATAGGGTTACCGGTAACGAATATTCTATGTCCGGGAATTCCTTCCCTGAGCAGATTAGCCCGGCTGCGTTCAGTATAGGGAAGCAATATATCACTGCAGTGATCAACAATACGGCGGTTAACTTCTTCCGGTACCCGGTCATCATAACAGCGGTTGCCTGCTTCCATATGAAAAACTGCTATTCCCTTTCTTTTGGCTGCAATAGCTGAAAGGGCACTGTTGGTGTCACCCAGAATAAGAACTCTATCAGGTCTTTCACAGTTAATAATTCTTTCGCATTGAGCCAGAATAGCGGCAATCTGTTCCATACTATCAGCTGACTGACAATTAAATTGATAGTCCGGCTGCCGCAAGCCCAATTCTTCAAAAAAGAGGGCATTTAGACGGAAATCATAATTCTGGGAAGTATTTACCAGGATTTGTTCACAGATACTGTCCAGGAGAGGAATAATCCGGCTCAAGCGAATTATTTCCGGGCGGGTGCCCAGAATGGTCATAATTTTCATCTGAGAAATTCCCCTTCATATTTTAATAAGTGCTCAACAGTCAGTTTATGTTTTAATAATAAATCCCGGATCTCCTGAACGCTTAATACTGAATCAGCAGAACTGTATTCCTTGTTTAACGCCTGAGCTTCCCCTGATTCTTCTAAATAGAGTTCCGGAAGCATGGGTTTTATAGTATAATAATCTCCATTTTCAAAAGTATGCCAGGCCTCTTCACAGGAAACCAGGCTTTCATGGATTTTTTCACCTGGCCTGATACCGGTAAAAACCACTTCAATGTTTCGGTCTTCAATCAGGCTTTGAGCTACATCCACAATACGAGCCGCCGGAATACGGGGAACAAAAATCTCTCCTGGATGGGCATATTTTAGAGCGACCATAATAGTATCTACAGCACGTTCCAGAGACAATAGGAATCTGGTCATTTCTCGTGTTGTAACAGTAACCGGTCCTCCGGCTTTAATTTGCTCATGGAAAAGAGGAATTACAGAACCCCGGGAAGCTAAAACATTACCATAGCGCACACATATTAAGCGGGTTTGAGGATTGCTTATATTGGCATTAATAAAGACTCTTTCCTGGATAGCCTTCGTCATACCCATTACATTAATGGGTTTACAAGCCTTATCTGTAGAAACCCCTACTACGGTTTCTATATTAAATTTTTTTTCCTTTATAGCCCTGACAATGTTTTCTGCTCCATTGATATTGGTCTGAACTGCTTCATAGGGAAAATATTCGCAGGAAGGAACCTGTTTCAAAGCTGCAGCATTAATAACTATTGAGGCACCATCCAGAGCAGCACATACAGAATGATAATTACGTATATCGCCAATTATGAATTCCACTACCCGTTGAAAATCCTGGTAAATGATATCATCAGTGGCATTTTTCTTTTGCTGGAATTCCATCCGCATAAGATGTTGTTTGGCCTCATCCCTGGAGAAAATTATGATTTTACGGGGGCAATCCATATTATTGGAGAGAATACGCCTGGTGAGGACTTTCCCTAAAGAGCCGGTACCTCCGGTTATGACCACTATTTTATCCTTGAAAAGAGACATTTTACTTCCCCCTCGCTATCCGTTTATATGGACTGTTGACATAATCAAGATACATCCTGTCAATGAGCTCTGGCCAGGATGGCGGGTAATAACCGCATAGCTTTTGCATTCGGCTTGAGTTCAACGATCTATCGCAATAAACTTGAGTATTGGGAATGATCTTGATTTTTTTCTTATACCTGGAGGCTATCAGCCTTAAAAGCTCGTATTTGGATACAGGTTCAGAAGAAATCTGGTAGATTCCCCTGATATCGGTTCGGGGAATGATATACCGGCTGATTATATCAGCCAATTCCACAGTAGGAAAGCCGGAATAAATATGATAGCTATAACCCTCAATACTTTCTTTCTGAGATAAAAACCATTCCAGGAGCCCATTTTTTCCGCTTAATTCATGTCCAATAATTGATGTACGCAAGGTGAGACAATGTGGATAGTCTACTTCCCCCAGTAATTTGCTTCTCCCATAAAGATCAAGCGGGTTCGGGATATCAGACTCACAGTAATTGCCCTGCTTCCCATCAAAAACACAGTCCGTACTGATATGAATCATTCGAGTATTCGCAGCCTGGCAGACCTCTGCAATTCTATGCGGCAGGAGTGCATTAATCGAAATACTGCTAAGATAATCCCGTGCTGCCGGAAGCTGTTTGATTATACCAATACAGTTAATAAGCACATCGGGCTTTACACTGGAGATTACCCGGATAATACTATCAAAATTCCAGGCATCAACACCTGAAATTATTTTTTCATTAAGTGCCGGGGATAAGAAAGCCGAAAGGCTATTTGAACTACGAACCGTACCATAAACTTCAAATGCTTTTGACTGTGAAATTCGCCCAAATAATTTATGTCCTAACATTCCACCTGCACCAAGTATTAATAATCTTACAGGCTTCATTAATCAGCCTCCTTTAAATATTCGCTATGATGGACATGTAAATTATAGGGTATAATATGCGATTAATTCAGGAACTGTGACCATACCATATCATTGTCACCAGCACTTTCTTAAATTCCTACAACAAAAACAGGAGCCTTATCCCAGAAAATTTCAGGTTAGGAAAGCAGTTAAAAGTCATCAAGCACTTACATACTTAACAGGATCATCAATATAAGATACAGTCTTTTGGTAATCAATGCCATTTATTTTCCAATTATAATTATAATCAGGCGTATGTCCTGCACTAATATAGTTAAAGCGATCTATAGAATAAAGTTTAAAACCGATTTTTTTACATTTTTTCAGGAATCTCCCCCAT
>JAHDSE010000160.1 GCA_018432955.1 Syntrophomonadaceae bacterium | reverse complement strand
GCACCCGTAACCAGTATTTTCATCTCAACATAAAATTAAAAGACAACGATGGTATAGTTCCCGATCTGATATTGCTCCCTGTTTTGCAGGACAGCAAGAATCTCCGGGTCGTTTTTTGTATCTTTCGTCCGCAGCATAAGCAACCTGTTTTCGTGCGGCTGCTTCAGAATGTCTTCCTTCTCTACTTTGATGATATCTTTCCCCAGGTATACATCCATATTTTCAGCACGGGAGATATGATATACCCAATAGTCCGCAATACGGTGCTCTTCCGATAACTCTTTTGCCTTTGCACACAGGTTGTTCCATCCCAAATAGCTGTTCAGCCGGGGCATAGACCATCCGGCGACAAAGACTGCCAGTAAAAAACCCAGTGCCAGGGTATGGATTGACCGGAAAGTATCTCTCTTTCCATATAAATAATAGAGCATAAGCAGGCCGGTGACGCTGAGCACTCCGGCTGCCGCATAAACAAGGGGTGTTGCCAGATAACGCATCTCTTCGGTTCCGGCCAGATAGATTACAGCCGGCAATGCAGCTAATAGTATAAAAGCAGGTATTGCCAGTGAGAGGTTTATCCATCGGTTTGGCGGATTAAATTTTTTGAGAAGCAACGCCGAGAGGCCGATCAAGAAGGGAATTACCGGCAGTGCATAGATAGCCAGTTTGGAGCTGATGAGCGACAGCAGTACCAACGTGGATAAAATGATTGCGGTAAAAAACTGTTCCAGCGTACTGTTTATTCTTTTTTTAAGCAGGCCTGCAATCATCAGACCGATGGACAACAGTGACCAGGGTGCCAGTGAATACCAGACGGAGATGGCATAATAATAGAACGGTTCTTTATGGTGAAAGGAGTTAATGCCCCTGTCTACTGTCTGGTGGATAAGCAGATTGTTCAGGTATTCATTTCCACCCTCAAGATAGACGCCCGTAAACCAGACGATACACCCCGATACAATAATCAGCAAGCTCTTCCATCCCCAGTAACGTGTAAAATCGGATAATTTCTTTTTGTAGATCAGAAAGGTCACGGTTGAAACAAAGGGGATCAATAATCCCAACGGCCCTTTTGAGAAAAGTGCCAGAAAAACATACAGCGGAAAAAGAAAGCTGTTTCGCTTCAGGTTTTCACCGTGGTACATCCTGTAAAAACTGTAAAGTGATAACACAATGAACATGTTCATCAGCATATCCATGCGTACGAATATCGCAACACCGGTAAACAGTCCGGTGGTCATCAGCATCAGCAGGGTTGTTGTTTCGTTGTTGCTGTTTTCCCTGCGAATCCATTTTGTCATCGTAGTAACGATGACAAGTGCCGGAATGAATGACAATAGCGAATAATACCACATCCGGTGTTCTCCCAGTATCAGTTTTCCGATCATCATCAGCCAGAAGTGGAGTGGGGGTTTATCCGCGTAAATTTCTCCCTGATTGGTGAAGGTGAAGATATTTCCGTTACGAAGCGCTTCATCGACAATGCTCAGATAACGCAACTCGTTATTGGGTGTGAAGTCACGCAAAATCATGATGGGTAAAAGGGCGACAAACCAAAGAAGATAAATATTTTTCTGATTCATATAAGTTGATTTTTTTTGTTTTTATGGCCGATCATGATATTCCGGATGTAGGCGATAAACCCGAAGGATTGTCCCAGAATCAGCACCGGATCGAGCCGGAAAAGAGCGTAAGCAATAATAATGGAAGAGCCCAGCAGGCTGATGACCCAGAAGCCGACCGGAAGCGCAGATTGGTGATGGGCGGAAGAATAGATGAACTGATAAATGAAACGAAACGCAAAGATTACCTGGCCTGCGGATCCGAATATCAACAACCATAGGGGCACTGCTTTATTATGCAAAAAGGTATCGGCGAACCCGGAAAGATCACGGAGCATAACTCCGGTTGCCACCAGGGGTGTCAGAATCAGTATTATTTTGATGATCCCGGGTATTTTCCCCCATTTCCCCTGCATATTTAGGTTCCACAAATAGATATAGTAGGAGATAAACTGACCGAGGATAATGGCGAAATCATTCCGCAATACGCCATAGATGAAGAGCAGATAGGATCCTAAAATGCTCAGGACCCAGAACGTCGGCGGAGAAAGCACTTTCCTTGCTTTTTCGGACACAATCCACTGATAGAGGATACGAGCGGAGAAGAAGAGCTGTGCCAGAAAACCGATGGCAAAAATCCAGATATTATTCTCCTGCATCTTTAGTAAAGATTATCTTCCTGAATATGATAGTTGATATATCTTTTTTTCATCCAGCGAAAGGCAAAGCTGTCAATAAACGGTCCGGATAAACGATTCCATAAATGATATTTTGATGTTCCGGCCAATCGTGGATAATGGCGTACCGGCGTCTGTTTTACTTTTCCGTTTTGCAGCAGTATCAAGGCAGGGAGGAACCGGTGCATACCGTTGAAAAAAGGGATACGTTTGGCTGCATCCGTATGCATCACCTTTAGGGGACATCCGGTATCCGAAACCCCGTCGTGTGTCATCATACGCCGGTAGACGTTTGCAATTTTCGATTGCAGATTTTTAAAAAACAAATCCTTGCGACTCGCCCTTATACCGGTTACAATTTCATACCCTTCAATATCCCGGAGCAACAGGTTAAAATCCTCCGGGTCAGTCTGCAGGTCAGCATCCATGTATCCCACATAATCGGAAAAAGTATGGTCTATCCCGGCTTTCAGGGCGGCGCTTAAACCTCCGTTTTTTTCGAGATGAAGATAAAAAAACAAGTCGTTTCGGGCACATATTTCCCGGATTCTTCGCAGGCTGTCATCTTTTGATCCGTCGTCTACAAACAAAATGCATGCCTGAAAAAGGGAATGTGGCAGGAATTGCTGCAGTTTTTCTTCCAATGTATAGAGGTTCTCTTCTTCGTTATATACAGGAATAATAATGGTAAACCTGTAATCTCCGGTACTATTTTCCTTTTCACTCATTTCTGTGTATTATTGTGTCTGATATCGTTTTGCCACCGATATAAATCCTTTACGGTATTTCCTCTTTGAGTCTATATTGGTTTTGAAAAACAAATGATCCATTTGATCCTACACTTGATTTTTTCCTCGGTTGTTTATTATTTTTTAATATAACTACCCACGAATCCGCC
The DNA here is from genome assembly GCA_018432955.1 of Syntrophomonadaceae bacterium. GTDB lineage: Bacteria > Bacillota > Syntrophomonadia > Syntrophomonadales > Syntrophomonadaceae > SV3-B162. The sequence goes on along the minus strand of JAHDSE010000160.1, from coordinate 1,253 downwards.
CATTAATCCGCCATAGGTGCAATTAACCCAACACTCCGAAGAGAGTGGGAGCGTGCCGCAATACATGCCCCAATTGACCCAGTATACGTAGCCCAATATTATTCCTGCTAACATGAAAATAAGCACGAATATATTTCTTTCAATAAATGAATCCGCCCGTTTCATTGGTTATCTGTTAATGTTCGAACAATTCTCCTTAAGTTATCATAGGGCACCACCCCCATGATTCTTTTTATCTCTTTATCTCCCTTAAAAACCAATATATTGGGAATGCCGGATACGTTATGTTCAAAAAAAGCGTTTGGATTTTTGTTTATATCTATCGCGTAGAAATTAATTAACTCCTGATCATTTTCAATCAGTTTTTCAATATTAAATCTCATTTTCCCGCAAAGTTGCGAATTACGGTCGTAAAAAAATACAAAGCGAATATCATCATTTTCAAATTTTATCTCATCCAGTTCAACTAAATTTGTTTTCCCTGATGCCAAGGGCATCTGTTTTATTCTGAACTCTGAAATAATTACAGTAATGATGTAAAATATCATTGTAGCAACGATAAAATGCCACGGTTTTAGCTTGAATGTTTTATATGACATATAAACACACTTGAAATATTTTGATCCTTAAAATGAACATTTACTTCCCGACATTTAGGGTGTTTAATGTTTGGTTCACATTGAAAGCCAGAAGTGCTCATGAATGATGAAAACTAAACATTGGAACGTTTATTCCCGATGCTTTTTCAAAAGTTCTAACAGTGAGTGAGACAGTAATTTGATATCCTGATCAATATTCGATTCAAAATTGCTTAATTTCCATCTGAACATTTGATGTCGGAAAGCAGGGATGACAATTTGCGCTATCTGTTCCGGCGTAAGGGAACTGATAATTCTTTGCTGCTTTTGACCCTCTTTAATGATGGATTCCACATGCCTCGTCAATGTATTCATCAGCACAATTATTCTTTTACTGATCTGAGCATTCTCATTCAGTAATCCTTCCGAGAATACCACAACCACATAATAGGGGTTTTCTTTAAAATAAAGTGTAAGTTTTCTGAAAAGAGTGATGAAATCCTTTTCGAAATCACCTGATTGTTTCCTGGACGATTCTTTGATAATCCTAGTCACATTTCCATGTAAATATTGCAACAATGTGAGAATGATTTCTTCTTTACTTCTGAAATGCCTGTAAATTGCGCTTTCAGTGAAATTCATTTCAGTGGCCAGGTTCTTTATGGTGAGGCCGCT
>JAHDSE010000030.1 GCA_018432955.1 Syntrophomonadaceae bacterium | reverse complement strand
TTTTGCATAATTGGTTTTTTATAATATTAGCCAGTATTTTGGTCCTGTCGTCCTGAGGCAAAGCCGAAGGATCTAAAATTCACCCTTTGGGTACTACTGATGTTCGCCTGGCTCATGATTAAAGGTGGCTTAGCTGACGTTCACAATGAGATGCTTGCTTTTTGAATTATGCAAAAGTCTCGATTAATATTTTCAAAAAATTAGAGGGAAAAAGCTTTTAAGCTAGAATTTCAATTCTAGCAAAGTAAAGGGAGTTTATGAATATATGCATAAAAGATTTTTCTTACTATTAATTATCAGCATGCTTTTTTCATTCCTTTCTATTAACAATGCAGCCGCCTTGGCGGATAATGAAAGCGGGAAAAAGGCAATAATTATCATCATGGACTATGTCGATTTGCCTGACCTGATTAACGCTGATACCCCTCAGTTGGATTATTTGCTTCAAAACAGCGGCAGTGCTTTGATTAATATCAGGGCCAAAAACCGTAATCCTTCCAGTTCCTGTATGTCTTTGTCATCAGGGAGCAGAACAGCTACACTGTATAATGCCAAATTATCATACAATGACAATGAAGTGATCAATAGTCTTCCCGGCATTTACCAGAGCAATAATACTGTTCTTACAGCCGGGGATTTATATTACCTTTATACTGGAATAAAAGCTCCTGCTGCTGCGATAGTAAACCTTTACACAGAGCCAATGAAAAAATATGCCAGCAGTTTTAATCCGGTTTACGAAATAGGTTATCTGGGCAGCTTAGCCAGGGATTACGGATTAAATGTTGCCGTCCTGGGAAATTCTGATACCCTTGATTCTCTGGACAGAAATATCGCTATTCTGGGCATGGATGAAAATGGTCTGGTTCCCCATGGCGATGTCAGTAAAAAAATCCTGGAGCATGACGCTTCCAGCCTGGGTGGTTTGCGCACTAATCACCAGGCATTTCTTTCCCGCCTGGATGAATTTCTTGAAGATAGTGACATAATGTTTATTGACCTGGGCGATAGCAGCAGGGTTGAATACAGTAGAGACAACTGTGCTGATGAGCTTCTTTATCTGCATCGCCAAAATGCGATCGAAAGAAATGACCGGCTCCTGGGAGAAATTATTGCGAAACTGGACATGGAGCACACTATGCTTTTTGTCCTTTCTCCCAACACCAATAAAGATATGGTAAGCCAGGGAAACTTCGGTTTAACAGCTGCTATCGTCTATAATCCTGATTTTAAACAGGGTTTTTTGACCTCACCCACTACCAGAAGAGCAGGGCTGATAAGCAATATCGATATTCTGCCATCAATCCTGGGCTATTTGGATTGTCCCCAGCCTGGTGGTAATACTGGTATAAATGTAATCCCCAGCAATAATAACAGCCTGGAAATTTTGCATCAAGACTTGAACCTTTTCAAGCAATTGAGAAAAAGCAGAAACCCTCTGCACTATTCTTTTATGTTCCTGGCATTTTTGAGTATTCTGCTGGGTTTTTTGGTTTTCATAATGAAAAAAGAACATCTCTGGCCTTATCTTTATACTATTATCTACAGCACTTGGAGTCTGCCCATAATATATCTTTTCATTGCTCGAACAGGCTATCCCTCAGTACTGCTGTCAGTTTTTCTGAGCCTTGTGGCTGCTCTTGCTGCCGGCCTGTTACTTAACCGTGTTTTCAGGAAAGCTGAACCCCCTCTTTTCCTTCTGTCTTCTATTACTTCAATCTTCCTAGTTATTGACTGCTTCCGCGGTTCTCCTCTGATGCTCCTGTCTCCCCTGGGCTCTGATGCTATTGCCGGGGGAAGGTTTTATGGAATTGGCAATGACTATATGGGAATTTTGCTCGCTACTACGGTTATTGCCGTCAGCATTTTATTAAATAGATTAAGCTTATCCCCCCGCTGGAAGGCTCTTATCGGTGTCCTTCCTTTGTCTCTTGCCGCTCTGGCTATAGGTCATCCTCATTTTGGAGCTAATGTGGGGGGGCTTATTTCAGCTATTGTTATTATAGGAGTCTTTATGTTGGTAGTACTGGATAAAAAAATCAGTCTCAAAAACATGATAATTATTGGCATAGCTGCTTTCCTGGGAATTTTACTGGTCGCCCAGCTTGACCTGATTTTTAGCGACACCCCCTCCCACGCCGGCAATACCATCAACAGTCTCCTGCATAGTGGTCCCGCATTATTCTTTTCTATAGTTAAAATTAAACTCGGCATACTAATTAGTACGGTATATAATTCAAACTGGAGTATTCTATTGCTGTTTTCCCTTTTTATCCTTATTATTTCCTGGAAGAAAGAAGCTGCTCTTTTCAGGCAAATCGTTTCCAAGCAACATGATTTACACAATAGTATCCGGATTTTGCCTGCCGCTGCTCTTATAATTTTTCTGGTAAACGATACCGGCGTAATTGCAGCCGCACTGGTTACCGTATACATGATTTGCTGTCTCTGGATAGCATTTGGAAACAGCGCGTACAGGTGGAGAGGTGAACGATGAAGGCTCTATGGCAGAGAAGAAAAATTATTGTGGTATGTTTGTTTTTACTTATCCTGCCTGCCGTATTCCTTTCCGGATTGGAGAAAACTGCCGGCAAAGAAAATAAACAGCCTGCTGACCGGGTAATTATTTATATGATAGATAAATTAAGCATCGACGATGTTGACCCCAATTTAACACCCTACCTCTGGTCTTTAACTGAGCAAGCCGGAATGGGATTGCTGAACCCGGTAAGTGCCGGGGAAAGAACCATCAAGAATGTCTGTTGTACTATCTCAGCCGGGGATCTTTCTGTTTCCAGCCACAAAGCACAACTGAATTTCAAGGCTGACGAACTGATAAACTCTGAGTCAGCCGCCGATATTTTTTTCCGGAATACTGCTATACTGCCAGAGAGCAATAATATAGTAATTACTAACAAAACCACAATTTTCAAAAACAATGAAACTCGTGCATTGGCTAAACCTGGAAAACTTGGAGACAGCCTGCATGAGCTGGGAATTACCGCAGCTCTTATTGGCGATTCTGACCGTCCGTCTTATTACTCCCGCGCGGGTGCGCTTATCCTTATGGACTCCAATGGTCTGGTCGATGATGGCGTTCTGGGTTCTGAAGTTCACCAAACTGACAGGGATGGAATTCTTCCTTTCCAGAGCGATTATTCGGAAATACTGGCTCAGGCCAAAAGGCTTCAGGAAAATAGAGTAATACTGATCGAATTCGGGGATCTGAACCGGCTGGAAAGCATGAATTCTCTCTTTTCCAGTGCCAGATATAAGGAAAAACGCAAGAAAATCCTCTCCAGTATTGATGATTCTATCAGAAATATACAGAATGAACTGGCCAGCGAGCATAGTTGCGCCTATATCATCAACCCTGCTCCTTCGCGAAGTTCTTTATCCGGGGATAATTTATTGACACCATTGATTGTCATTAAACCAGGATTTAATGGTATCCTCAGCAGCTATTCCACCCGCCGGGAAGGAATCGTAAGCAGCATCAGCATCAAGAACTCTATTCTGAATTGCTTTGACAGTGAAAAACAAGACAGTATTTATGCCCAGAACAAACAGGCCAGCTATCAATTTCTGCAGGATTTGCGACAGCGGGCAACATTTACTTATCTAAACCAGGAAATGATACTGACAGCTCACGGAATACTGCTGCTCTTGCTGCTGCTCGTGTCATTTATTCTCTTTATCAGGAAAAATCAGCAGAATCTTATCGACTTCATTATGGTATTGATATTATCCTTTCCCCTGTCTTTTTTACTGATAAGCCAAATCGAAATATTTAATCCCGCCTTTTATATTATGATATCTATATTGAGCAACCTGCTTATTGCTGCCTTATGTCAGGGCACCGCCAGGGTTTCAAAAACCCATCCCCTCTTAATTATTCTTATTCTCACTGTTGCCGTAATAGTGGTAGATTTACTCAGTAATACCACTTTAATCAGCAATTCCATAATGAGTTATCAGATAATCAGAGGAGCACGTTATTATGGTCTGGGCAACGAGTATCTGGGGGTCCTACTGGGGGCTGCTATCAGCACCGCAGCTCTCCTGCTGCAAAAGCATTTCTCCCGCAGAAGGCTCTTTTTCACGGCATTGCTGTTTACCCTGCTTACTTTCGTGGTAGCTTATCCCAGGCTGGGAATAAATGTTGGGGGCACTATCATCACCTGTATCGCTCTGGGCTATGCTTTCTCCAGGTTCAGTAATCTCGATATGAAAGTCAGCGGGCTACTGTTGCTCGTTCTGGGAACAGTAGCCACAATTGCTATTATGATTATTATCGATTTAAAACAGCCGGTTCAACTGCAATCTCACCTGGGGCATGGGTTTTCGCTGATCCTGAACGGTGGCTTTCAGGATTTTGTCCCTATTATATATAGGAAAATTCAGATGCACCTGCAAATAATTTCTTCTACAATCTGGTCCTGGATATTTCTTCTTTCATTATTGCTTTGTATCTATTTATTCTTCAAGCCATCAAACCATGCAACTATTCTAATGTCCCCCATCCCTGTTGATGAAAACTACAAAGGCTTGCAAAGCATACTGCTTGCCGCTATTGCTGCTATTATCTTCAATGATTCAGGTATTGTAACTGCTGCGATACTATCTATCTACTTTTTGGTGCTTTTATTACACTCCCTCTGTGAGCAAAGAAATAATTCGTCTGCTTAGCTTTTCTTTCTACTTGAACTAATACTCTTATAATGTTATTTTATTAGCATCATCTTTCGCAGTAACCAGAGAATGCGTACTAAGGGGAATTTTTGACACGGGCTCGCTACGCTCGCACACAGATCCTGCGGACGCAGATTAACACAGATTCTTTTTAGTATTTTTAATTTGGCGGACGTCAAAAATTATAGTTAATAGTTTAATGAAATACTCAGCTTCCATTAATGTTTTGTTCAGAATAAACGCAATTTATTAACCATCAGTTCAGCATTGTAGAAATCCCATAAATATAAAAACATTAAAGAAAAAAATCAGTGTAAATCTGTTAAGTCTGTGTGCGAGCGTAGCGAGCCTGTGTCAAAAAAACTTCCTTGCTGAGCAGTCTTTGGCTGCTGTGAAATAAAAATGGATAGGAGATTGACTGAGTATGGTAAATGGGAAGAAAAGAATACTTACCGGGGACAGGCCTACGGGCAGTCTTCATCTGGGGCACTATGTAGGGAGTCTGGCCAACAGGGTAAAACTGCAGGACGAATATGACTCATATATTATTATTGCCGATGTTCAGGCTCTGACCACCCATTGGGAAAAGGATGAGAACCTGTCCAGGGATATTCTTCAGATAAGCAGTGACTACCTGGCAGCAGGCTTAAACCCTGAAAAATCCACTCTTTTTATTCAGAGTATGATACCGGAAATTCATGAACTGACCATGTATTATTCCATGTACACCTCAGTAAATGTATTACGCCATAATCCTACTATTAAAACCGAAG
>JAHDSE010000033.1 GCA_018432955.1 Syntrophomonadaceae bacterium | reverse complement strand
TGATAAATTCTTCCCTGAGGGTATTGGCAATGCTGGCTGCCAGTTTGGGGTCGGTATTGCTGACTGTGATATTAACCATGTTAGTATTGTTTACCTGTTCGGTTTTTATAGCTGATTTTAGTCCATTACGAGTATATGGAAGATCCAATTCTTTTATAACGGCTTCCAGAATAGCCGGGGACTTTATCTGCTGCTCGCAGCTCACTGCACTTATGTAGGGTAATTCCCCCAGTTCATTGACGGTGTCTTCTATGTCGTTGGAACCCTGTTTATCCGGGGAAAGCTGGGCTTGATAGATTGAGACTACAGTAGTAGCTTCGTAGACGGAGTCCAGAAAGTAGAAACTATACAGCCCGCTTAGAAACATACAGATTAATGTAACAGCAGTGATGGTATATTTCCATTTGTTCAGGGTTTTGAATATGTCACGGAGGTCTATTTCTTCGTAGTCATAGTTTTGTATGGTTTTGGTTTCTATTTCGTTCATTAATCGCACCTCGTTTGTTAATTAGTAATTAGTAATTAATAATTAGTAATTTTGGTGGGAAAACTAGCGTTTTCCTTTTTATTTATTGCCCTGCGGGGCTTTTTTTGTAACCACGGATAAACACGGATGGACACGGATTTTTTCCCTTTCTGTTTAGGGGACCTGCGGTCCCTTTTGAGCTTGCTTTGCTCGCTCGTTTTTTATTATGCATTACCTGGCTTTTTTCTTACAGCCATTAGATTTTTTAACAGCACAAACACCAACAATAAAATAACATCTGTGTTTATCTGTGGTTTTAATTGCATACCTTTAGTATAATTCTATTTTTTTCGTTTTTTTCCTTCTTTATTTTGCTTTTTCTCAGGGGATGGTTGGGAAAGGTTCAGGTTGTTGCAGGCTATGCCTAGCCCGAGGAGGGTCCAGAAGACCGGGGCTACGGAGACTATGCTGTCATTGAAGACACCGGTTCCCAGGTAGGCAATTATGGCCAGGAATATGGCTGTGCCTGGAATGGCATAGGAAATTGATGGACGCTGATTATTAGGATTTTTATGATTTTCGCTCATGGTTGTTGAGTTATTAGAGGCCTGCGGGCCGGGGGATTTTTTGACACGGAGTTCACGGAATAAACGGATTAACACGGAATCTTTTTCGTTTTTGTCTTCCCTTCGGGAAGTTTGGGGGGCCTGCGGGCCGGGGGAATTTTTTTCTGACACGGATTTACACGGATTTAACGGATTTTCACGGATTTTCTTTTTAGGTTGTTGGCCCTGCGGGCTGGGGGTTTTTTTGACACGGAGTTCACGGATTAGACGGATTAGCGCGGATTTTTTTTCTTTTGTTTCTGCTCTGCGGGCAGTATTGCTACCCTGCGGGTAGTTTTGAGGGTGGATGTATTGTTTTGTGCTGGAAAATAAATAGGCCAGGAACAGAGCCAGCAGGGCCAGCAATGAGAGCAGGCCGGTGTTTGCGGCTGCCTGCAGGTACATGTTATGGGGTTTGTCTACTATTTTGTTTATATCCCAGAATGTTTTATATTTGCCCGCATAGTCGTACTGGGGAAAGTATATGGCATAGGTGTCGGGACCATGTCCCATAATAATGGTATCTTTCAGCATGGGAAAGGTTCGCGACCATATATAGCCCCTGCCGGAGACAAATCTCTCTTTGCCTTCAAATCCCCAAAATTCCACATCCACGGCTTCGCCCCGGTGGTTGACATTCTTGAATATTCCATCTGCAACCGCGAATTTATAGTCGCGGCCTGCTTTCTGCACCTGCAAGAAGTTATCTTTGAGGACCATGCGGTAACCCACAAAGCGTGTATCTTTCAGGGAATATGCATTAGCAGTTGCCAGAGATAATAGCGGAATAGGCTTATCATTTGCGTCCTTCAGTAGCAATTGCCCATTTTCCTGCAATATAATAATTTCAGCACCTGTACCCGATACTATTCTCATTTTATCCTGTTCGAGTTTTATATTTATTATTGAGTTCTTAATTGTTTCTTCCACAGGCAACAGAGCCAGATCCTGGCCGTCTTTATTGACGAATCGGAAACCCTCTTCAGCTGTTTCAAAGCGGAGAGTTTTTTCTCCATTTTGTACCTGGAGAATATTTTCGTTCATATTAAAAGAGAAATTGGCATAGCGGGGATCCTGCAGCTTGAATTGTTTACTGTCCGGGCTGCTGTTGATGGCCAGCAATGTAGCATTTTCATCGCTGAACAGTAGTTCCCCGGCTTCACTTTTTATATTAAGCTGCAATGAATCCTGTCTCAATAATAGCTGCTGCTTATTGATGTCAATATATATACCGGCAAATATTCCGCTGCGAATCGTCTCGCTATTCAGGGCCAGTTCCTGTCTTTCTTCATCTATTGCTTTGAATTTTCCGGGTTCCATGGCAAAATACAATTCTTTTTCGCCCTTCTGCACCCGCATGAGTTCATTATTTATTTGGATGCTGTAATCAGCATAGCGGGAGTCTTTTATGGTGATTATTTTACCCCCTTTAATAATGTTCAGGTTTAAACCCTTGTCATCCTGATCTTTAAACCTTAATTGATCGCCCTCTATTATTATTTTAAGCTGAGCAGGCGGAAGGGCTATTTTTAATATATCGCTGTCTATTTCCACTGGTATCCCGGCAATGCTGCCGCCTTTTATCTCCCTGGCTTCCTCGCCCAGGCGCAGGTTTTCCGGGTTGATGGACAGGGTTTTGCCATCCCAGTCACCCGCAGCTGAAGTTTCTGCTTCTGCCGCGCTGTCTTCGGCTTGGCTTTGGGCTTCTTCATTATTGGCTTTATCCATCTGGTAGGTGTCTACTGCCTGCTGCCAGGTATATTTTATTCGGTTTACAATCATTCCTTGACTGAAATAATTCAGGGAATAGAAAACGATGAATATCCCGAGCAAACTGACAATTATTATTTTCCAGTTATCCAGAAGGGCTTTTCTAAGGAACACTACAGCTGCCAGTAAGGCCACGGCTGTACCCACATACCCGGCGCGTGAGTTGCAGCCCAGGAGGTTGGCCAGCATGAGCAGGGTGAAAAAACCCAGGGCAATTTTCTGGTATTTGTTTTTTACCAGGATAAAGAGAACCAGGGACAGCATGAAGAGCATGGACATATAGCTGCCAACATTGTTGGTATTATACAGGGTACTGTATATGGTATTGGGACCAAAAAGGAATTCCAGGGTATCGGCCATGAAGTGTTGGGCCGCAGGCAGGATCAGGAGTTTGCCGAAACTGCTGCGGAAGAAGTCATGACCGAAGTACTGGAATATTCCTATTATTCCTATTATGCTTGCGGAAGTAAAGAGTGAGCCGAAGATAATCTTCAGGTGTTTTTTTTCATTTACCAGGTTGATGGTAACGAAACATATAATGATATATGAGAGCAGGACCAGCATGCCTTCATGGCGGTCAGGAAATCCCCAGAGGGCTACGTCTTTGTATTCGGCAAAGATTGTGGAAAGGATAACGAAAAAGGCATAGAGCCCCATGGGTATGTAAAGCCGGGTCTGCTTTATCTGTATTTTTTTAAGACAAAGGCAGATACTGAAGCTGATTATGGACAAGGCTGCAGCTATTATAATCCACAGGCTTTTGTAGTAGGCAAAAAAGTCGGCATTTTCTGACGAGCCTTTCCAGTATTGAAAGGCTATGCCTTCGACGGGCACCATTTTCATGTAGACAATGAGCGGGACAATGGCGCTGAAGATTATTATGGGGATTAAATAATACCACTCAACTGTTGCCTTGTTTGATCTCTGCAAGATGCTCGCCCCTTTTTTTTAATTAGTAATTAGTAATTATTGGGGGACCTGCGGTCCCTTTTGTGTGTTAACCACAGATAAACACGGATGGACACAGATTCTTTCTGTTCTGTTTTGGGACCTGCGGTCCTTTTTTTTATTAACCACGGATGAACACGGATGGACACGGATTCTTTTCTTTTCTGGTTTTCGGTGAGCTTCGCTCACGTCTAGCGTCTAGCGTCTAGCATCTAACGTTCTCACAGCCTTCAGACTCTGTATCACCACAACACCAACAACTAATAACATCTGTGTTTATCCGTGTATATCTGTGGTTCTTTATAACCCGGCGGGCTTTTTTGTGAGTTGCTTTCATTTTTTGACATAAAAATATACTCGAGGTAGTATTCTCTATTTTTTTTGTTTTTCCCTGCAGGTTTTGAATATTTTTTGGTTTGAGGGGGTGGTTGGGTTGATCTTTTACCATAATTTCGAGAGGATTTTTCGGATAGAAAATTAGATGTTTCTAAGAAAATGGATAGTATTTCCTTAAAAACATCTAAATCTGTGTAGCAACAAGACGCAGGTTAGCCATGATGGGGATCTCAAAAAGGGGTTTTGTCATAAGTCTCGTAGAAAAGAACAAAACTTCCAGGTTTTCAATTTCCCTGGTTTTTGGGTTTAAACGAGCAAGAATATCATCACCAAGTTCTTCTGTTTCCTGTTCAGAATAAGGTTGCCTTTTATCAATATAAAGAATATCAGCTTCTTGTTCATA
>JAHDSE010000088.1 GCA_018432955.1 Syntrophomonadaceae bacterium | reverse complement strand
TTTCCTTATGCCTTCCGTAAGACATATCTCCTCATATTATCAGCATATTATTGATAATGAAAAGGGGGGAGTGTTGATGATTATAAATGTTCATAGATATCGTTTTTTGATTATTCTGATATTCATATTGCTATTAGCCTTAACAATCTATATATGGCGTTTGGATGTGGATGGATATGAAGACAGTCTGCAGATTGAATTGGAAAAAAACATCCTTTGCGGCGAATATCTGGAATGGGAAGAAGTAAACAAACTGTTTCCCAAAAAGGCTTATACAGATCTCATTGATCTGGAAACAGGGATGCGTTTCAGGGTACAAAGAAGGGGCGGTACTTATCATGCTGATGTCCAGCCGCTTACAGCAGAGGATACGGCTACTATGAAAGCTGTCTATAATGGCGAATGGACCTGGAAACGCCGGGCGGTTATTGTGCAGTTGGACAGCGGTCAGAAAATAGCAGCTTCAATGAACGGTATGCCTCATGGCCTGGGTAATATTGTAGGAAATGATTTTAACGGACACTTCTGCCTGCATTTCAAAGGTAGTAAAACCCACTGCAGCAGTAAGGTGGATACGGCCCACCAGTTGATGATATGGAAATCGGCCGGGAGAGTGGAAGAAGAATTAAAATTATTGGAACCCCGGCAGGCTATAGAAGTATTGCTGGCAGCTCTGGACCAGGGTGAGATTAATATCAGCGGGCAATTAATGGATTTTGACAAGAATAATTCCTTGCTTTTGTTAAATTTGGCAAATATAAAGAAAATAGGGCCTTATAGAATAGATAGTATTAAAGAGGATGCGTTTTCAGTTGATCTGCGGGTAATTTTTAAAGATGAAGATAAAGAGTACAGTAAAAAGCTGAATATTAGTACTGTTAAAAGAGACTCTGGATGGAAGGTGAGTCCAAAATCTTTAAGTTCTCTGCTGGATAGAAATAATCTGTCAGAATCAGGCGAAGCGGAGCATAGTGTATTTGAAGAAGACCTGGAAATGGAAGTTTTTGCAGATTAAAACCAAACCAAAAAGGTGGGATTTACTGTCTCCTGATGCCCTGCGATTTTCCTTAATATGAGGGCAAATCTGCTTACCGGAATTTCTGTATATTATTAGGCGATAGCTGAGAGCATTATGTCGAACAAGTAATATCCGGGCGCAGTTGATTGTGGACTACTTTAATTGATATTACTTGATTGTGGTTTGTAAATAAATTATAATCGAAGCAAGAGGTGATAGTATGGCGATAGATAAGGAATTAATTACTGCGCAGGCTCTGGCTGAGAATCTGGATCTTTCTGTGGAAACGATCTGGCGATATACCAGAGAGAAAAAAATACCCTGTGTCGAACTGGGTAGCAGGCAATACCGGTATAAGCTGGATGATGTCATAAAAGCACTGCGTGGTGATTACATTGGAGAAAATGCCGCTCCATATGAAAGCAAAGCTGACAGGAAATTGACTTATCAGGACTACCTGGAGATGCCGGAAGAACCAGGTTACCGTTTTGAGATTCTGGAGGGCATATTGATAAAAGAACCATCTCCCAATGTTATGCACCAGCGGGTTTCCCGCCGACTGCAAAGGATTTTGGAAGATTATTTCTGGGAGACTGATCCCGAAGGAGAGGTTTTTGATGCGCCTCTGGATGTCACGCCGCTTGACTTTAATGTAGTCCAACCAGATTTGTTTTATGTATCAGGCGAACAGGAAGCACTGGTGAAAGACACCCGAATTGACGGGGCGCCCGAACTGGTGATTGAGGTTTTGTCTCCTTCCAGCAAACGAAAAGACCGGTTACAAAAAATGCGGATTTACCAGAAGGCCGAGGTACAGCATTATTGGATTCTTGATCCACAGGAAAAAACCCTCGAATGCTTTGCCTGGCATGATGGCGTATATTCCCTGATTGCATCCGGCATGGACGAGGATATTGTGGAACATCCGAATTTTACAGGCCTGTCAATCACATTGAAATCCCTGTGGTCCAGATAAAATGACTGCTGGAAGAACCCAGAGCCCAAAAAAACCTAAGAGGACAGGCCCCTTAAGCTATTTTTTCTTTTTGGCTGAGTTCGTGTCGTGCTTCAAAACCAGCAGTTCCTGCACATTTTTCAGGGTAGCTTCATTTCTTATACTTGCATTAATTAAACTAGCTAAAATAGCTATTAAAGGAGGCGGGCTATGAAAGTCAATTCCACGGAACTGCAGAACAACTTCGGAAAGTACCTGATGTTGGCGGCCAGGGAGGATATCGTCATTACGCGGAACGGTACGGAGATTGCTAAATTATCGGCTTTAAATGATGAGGGTACAATGCGTGGTATGGTACCCGGTAGAATAAGGGAGGAGGCAGAAGATTATCGTTATGGAGGCCGAAAGGCTTCCTATGAAGAATTTTGGGACTTGAGCCAAAATTCAGATGAAAGATACGAATACATTGATGGTGAAATCTATCTGCTGGCTTCGCCTAAAACTATGCACCAGAGAGCTCTGACAGAAATCCTGGTCATTTTTTATAACTGGTTTCAAGGGAAAGAATGTACCCCAATGGTAGCTCCTTATGACATTACACTCAAGCGAAACCCTGAAGATATCAATGTTGTCCAGCCTGATGTGATGGTAATCTGCGACCTGGAGGAAAATCTGGATGAAAACGACTATTATAAGGGTGTCCCTTCTCTGCTAGTGGAAATATTATCAGCAGGAACACGCAGCAAGGATTTGATAAAAAAGCTGGATCTTTATATGTCATGTGGGGTCAGGGAATACTGGATCGTAAACCCGTTAAATAAGGAAGTTAGCGTTTATTTATTCGAAGACCGGAACATCAGTGACAATATCACCTACCGTAAATCCGAAACTGCACAATCTTATATTTTTGCAGGATTATCCGCAAAGCTTGAACAAATCTTCATTTAAAAACAGTTGTTCTAATTTCTCTTGTTGGCAAATAAAGGGTTGTGTTATTATAATATTGAAGACCGTGTGTTTGTGAATGCGTAAGGTGATTCTTGGCAGTGATATTAAGTATATTTATTTTTCTGGAGGCTAATCCATGGCAGAACTGACTAATATCCTGCATTGCGATCTGGATGCCTTTTTTGCTTCGGTTGAGCAATTGGATAACCCCTCATTGCGGGGTAAAGCGGTTGTAGTAGGAGGAAGCAGGCATTCGCGCGGAGTAGTATCCACATGCTCCTATGAAGCCAGAAAGTATGGTATCAGATCAGCTATGCCTGTTGCTCAAGCCTACCGACTTTGCCCGCAGGCAGTTTTTCTTTCGGTAAATATGCCTCGCTATCTGGAAATATCCCAGCAGGTATTTTCTGTTTTAAGTCAGTACTCTCCTATTATGGAGATTATTTCTATCGATGAAGCCTTCCTGGATATCAGCAGCTGTTCCAGGCTGTATGGCAGCCCGGAAGAAATCGGCTACTCTATTAAGAAACAGGTCAAATTGGAACTGGGGCTCACTATTTCAGTGGGTATTTCTTATAACAAATTTCTGGCTAAATTGGCATCAGATATGGATAAACCTGATGGCCTATGCATCATTGCCGAGAGTCAAGCGTTAGAGCTATTAAGACCGTTGCCGGTATCTCGAATATGGGGGATAGGGGAGAAGACTCAGGAAAGCCTGGATAGACTGGGGATAAAAACTATTGGAGATATTCAAGACTTGCCTTCGGGATGGTTGGAAGACAAAATCGGCTCGGCTGGACGCTTGTTCTGGGAACTGGCTTATGGAATCGATAAGAGGGAAGTGGAAACAGGACATGAAAGAAAGTCTTTAAGCAGGGAACAAACCTTTCCCGAGGATATTAACGATAGCACTTATCTGGAAAAACTAATCGCTCAATTTGCCGATGACTTGTGTAGAAAATTACGCAAGGAAGAGCTTCAAGCTGCCAGCATCACCATTAAGCTAAGATATAGTAATTTTAAAACCATCACCCGCAGCAAGACCATAAATCCCTGCAATTCCGATATTATTGTAAGCCAAATTGCCGGTGAATTATTACAGAATGCCTATAAAAATAAAGAACCCCTGCGGCTGTTCGGTCTATCACTCGGGCATTTATCAGCGGCTAAAAGCCTGGAGCAGGGGAGTCTGTTCGAATCCCAATTAAAAACTGATTATAAAAGCATCGACCGGTTAATGGATGAAATAAGGGAACGCTTTGGCCCCGAAGCAATAAACCGGGCCAATTTGTTAAACAATAAGGATATTGAGTAATCCGGAAAAATAACAGTCCACGGTGTATCAATAAGTCTGGAACTTTTTTATCACCTTATAGCAGCTTATATTATGATTCATTCTTGCTTCTGCAGTAGTAAAATGCCAATCAATACCGGCCTGAGTGGAGCTTTCTGAACTTGTCCATGCTTTTGCTTCTTTGAATAAGGTGCTAATGTCATTAGCTCAACTACCGGGGGTCATGGGGAGGATGGCTGCTAACTCCTGCCAATACATCCAAAACGATTAAACGCACCCTGCCTGGTTTGCGTAATTTTTATATGGCAGGTCAGTGGGTAATGCCCGGCGGAGGAGTTCCCACCAGCCTGTATTCCGGTCAGCATGCCGCCCAGTTGCTCTGTCATCGGGACGGTAAAAAGTTTTGTGGGGGCTCATATTCTTAATAGTATTTGTCGCTGATTTCATAAAAATAACTTGACTATTGCAAAAGCAGTAGAGGATGGGCATGTATGTAATCATGTGTTCACAAATCTAAGGAGTAGGTTAAGCGGCCTGTTTTTAAAACAGGCCGCTTAAATGGTCTTTGCTCAGGCTTTCTATTTTCCATTCTGTTAGAGCTTTGTGCAGTACCAGTTTATAAATGCTTTCTTTCCCGCTTTCTTTAACTTTCAAGTATATCTTGCAATAGTTGGCATTTTCGGAGCTTGCGGCCAGGTGGGGATCGCTTAACTGCCAGAACTGTATCTGCCCGATGCTTACTTCTTTGCCCTTTAGTTCACTATTGCTCTGGGAAGTAATATAATTTTCCGCAACCTGCCTGACTTCTTTACTTTCCTGCGAGTTGGGAAAAGTACTCAGACCGGTGATATACCAGCGGTTATCTCTTTTGATTAGTTCAGTTACCCAGCCTTCGCCAAATCCTGTACCGGAGGAATTGGATGCCGCAAAACCTACGTGAAAAGTGGCTTTATTCTCATCTACTCGCATCTTACCGATTTCTATTTGTACTACGTAGTGTTGGGCATTCTTGGAGGGCTTCATTTCCTGTACTTTAAGTGACATATCAAAATAGGCCCATTGTTCAGGTTCATGGCTGTCCATAAAATATTTTTTAAGAATTCCTTGCTCAAGCTCACCGGTCAGGGCAAATTTGCAATAGCTGTCGACAGCTCCCCTGATGACAGGGTAAATC
The DNA here is from genome assembly GCA_018432955.1 of Syntrophomonadaceae bacterium. Classification (GTDB taxonomy): domain Bacteria; phylum Bacillota; class Syntrophomonadia; order Syntrophomonadales; family Syntrophomonadaceae; genus SV3-B162. The sequence continues at coordinate 1,352 of JAHDSE010000088.1, read as the reverse complement.
GCTTCTTCGACATAGCGGGGGGGGAAAGGATCAATTTGCTTTTTTAAAGGGAAACTGCTGTCTGTAAGGTCAATTTCTTCATTCTCCAATCCTTTGGTACATACTGATTTGCCATCTGGTGACAGTATTAGATTGTTCCCGCTAACCTCCAGTTTCTTCAGTAGTTTGCCTTCCTGGTCGGCAATACAGAGAAGGAAGGTGTTTTTTTCCGCTTCCGGGGATTTGATTATATAAATAATCTTGCCATCGTATATAAAACGGGCATCATAGACGTATTCTTCTGTAAGGCTTATACAATGGTCGGCTTGATTAATATCGGGGGTATAATAAAGCCCAAAAAGGGAGTCTCCCACCTGCAGGACTGATCTGCGGTAAGCGTCACGAAAACGGCCTTCCCCCACTATTTTTACAACCTGCCCCTTATTGTCAATTACTACTGTTTGCGCTACTTCCTGGACTCCCTGTTTCAATTCATCCTCGCTCGGTCTGTAAAGGTAGGTGCCGTAGGAGTAATCTTCATCGAGTTTCCCCTTGTGGTAAAGGTTTTCCTCAGTTTCATATTTGTGTACGATGCTGCCTGAATCTGGATAAAGTATGCTGCCGTTAGGCAGGTTAGGGTGTTCGGTGAATATTTTTTTCCCGTCCGGGCTCCAGCCAAAATGACTTACCTGTTCATTACGGAGTTCATCAGCCATTAATAATCTATCTTTGGCGGCATCATATAAGGTTAAATGATTTCCTCCCAGTAATGCCAGTATTCCTGAATTATTCCAGCTGGCCCTGCTGATCACGGCAATAGAAGGGGCAATCAGCTTACTCTTACCGGAAGCTATATCCAAGCGGTAAAGATCCATATTTTCCGGTTCATACCCTTTGATTAGAATTTGATCAGGTGATTTATATTCAAGCGTTGTTTCCATATAGTAAATAGACTTGCCATCCGGGGATATACTGACAAGAAGATGATTCCTGTTGTGTTTCATATCATCCGTTAATTTTTTAGTAAAGGGTATAAGTCCCTGGGTATCAATTCTGGTATCGATTAGCGATATTTGCTCTTTTTCTCCATTCTTATGTTCAGCTGGGTAAATTTTATTATCCTGGGGGTGGTCATTGATACAAGCTGCTAAAATTAAACAGAAGATAATAAGTAAAAACAGTAGTCTAAATCTCATTTTTATTTACCTCCTTTTTTCCATAATAACAGGTGCTTTTTGCCGATTTGCCTACAAGATGTAAACAAGTTGTAACTTTTCTACTATCTTTTTATGGAATTTTAACGTATTTATTAATTTAATACGCAGTAGCCAGAGACTGCGCAACAAGGAAATTTTTTTTGACACAGGCTCGCT
>JAHDSE010000075.1 GCA_018432955.1 Syntrophomonadaceae bacterium | reverse complement strand
TTTAGCTGTTTTGTCCATTTGATAAGTGATGACCTGGATATTCCATATTCTTTACATATTTCCGGCTGGGTCTTACCAGATTCCAAGTACGCCTGTACTACCTTATACTTAAAATCCACACTGTACCTTTTTTGCTTTTTTTTCATTTTATGACCTCCTATTTTTTGTATTTGGAGGTCAACTTATTTTTCCGGCTCCCTTTGTTGTATTGAGTTTATCAAAAGGACAGTTATCAGAGATTTACAACAATGTTTATTGGATACGATATTACCCCCGGAAATACTGGTGCTAAATGATGAACTAACCAGGGTGGACTCCATTCTGGATGATGATCGTTTTACACTTCCATTTATTAAGAAATTCAATACAAGCACTGGTAGACCTACTACTCCAGTTGAAACATATTTACGTCTGATGTATCTCAAGTTTCGCTATCAATTGGGCTATGAGACTCTAGTCCAAGAGGTAAGCGATAGCATAAAGTGGAGGAAGTTCTGTCACATACCACTGGATAAAAAGGTTCCTCATTCCACTACCCTTATCAAGCTCACCAAGCTTTATGGTGCTGAGATGGTGGAGGAACTAAACAATCTTCTGATCCAAAAAGCAGCAGAGGAAAAAATTATCCGGGGCAGGAACCTCAGGGTTGATACCACAGTTGTTCCTGCAGATATCCACTATCCTACTGATCCCAGCCTGTTGTCCGATGGTATTCGGGTTATAACCCGGACCGTCAAGCAGATAAAGGAATCCGGGGCTGCTGTCAGGACTGAATTTCACAACCGACAAAGAACCGTAAAGAAGAAGATTCTCTCCATAACCAAGATACTCAAAAGACGTACTGGAGAAGCTTACAATGAAGTAAAGCAAGTTACCGAGCAGGTTATGAAAACAGCTCAAAATGTAGTTGGAAACGCCAGTCGGATTCTAAAAAATACCGGGCATTATCTCTGGCGTCAGGGACAAAATGCATCAGCCGAGACCAAAAGATTAGCCAAAAAATTAGAAGATGCCATTACCATAACCGAAAAGGTTATTGAACAAACTACCCAGGTACAGTCGGGCAACCCGCACGTAAAGAACCGGGTGGTAAGCCTTTTTGATAGAAAAGCCAGACCCATACGGAAAGGAAAATTAAGTGCCCCAACCGAATTTGGGCGTAAGGTTCTCATTCAAGATTCAGAAGAACATGTGGTTACCGGTTATCGCGTTTATGAGGGTAACCCAAGTGATGATAGTCTCCTTACCGATGCTGTTGATCTACACACCAGAAATGTAGGTCGTGTACCAGTAAATGTAGCTACTGACCGTGGTTTTGGTACCAAAAAGAACGAACAAGATCTAACAGCCCAAGGTGTTAAACGATGTAGCCTTCCCCGTAAGGGAAAAATAGGGCCTGAACGCAAACGATACCAATCGCAGCCATGGTTCAAACGATTGCAGCGCTGGCGAGCTGGCGGTGAAGCCATCATCAGCTTGCTTAAACGGAAGTATGGATTGAACCGATGTCGGTCTCGTCAGACAGATGGCACTGAAACCTGGGTAGGTTACGGGGTTTTAGCCTATAACCTGAAAAGAATCGCTACATTGATGGTATAAAATCGATCATTACAGGTAAGTAATAAATCTTGTTTATTATCAAAGAACTATTTTTTCCCGATTAACTCAATATTGGAGTTTTTCAGGGGGAACTAATTATGCAAAACTCTCAACGATAATTGTTCTGTATCTCCTTAAAACCTGGTAGAAAAAGTTCTTTGAAAAGGATTTGCCATGAAGATGTAGAATATTATGGAAAAATAATGAAGGGATGAGTTCTTTATGTTTAAAAAATCATTTTTACTGGCATGCTTGTTAATTTTCACAATTTCTTCTTCAGTATTTGCTTTTGTCGATACCAATGAGCACTGGTCAAAAAGTGCAGTAGAATGGGCAGTGTCGTATAAAGATGGAATAGCCAAAGGATTTCCTGACGGGAGTTTCAGACCTGAAGAAACTTTAACTGAAGCTCAGTTTTTGGCTTTTACTTTAAGAGCTTTTGCAGGTACAGGAGATGCTAAAGAAGGACAACAGTGGTATGAACCTTACTACGATTTTGCAGAAGAAATGAATTATCCAGTAAGTAGTTATCCAAATGCTGTTATTTCCAGAACAAGTGTTGCTGAGATTTTAGCAGGGACGCAGGGAGTAAACGTGAGTGGAAGAATGGCTATAGCCTATTTGCTGGTTAAGGGACTATCCAAAGGTAAAGTACCGGGAGAAGTAAGTATAAATAATTATGGAGAAAATGACGTACTAAAAAGAGGAGAGTCCATGCAATTTATTAAGAACGTAGTAGATAAAGGACTTAGCGGTGCTATAGAAAGACCTTTTAATCCGAGTAATCTTGATGATGTTTTCACTGATAAAGAGAAGGAAATATATGATGGTTTATTAGCCGGGAAGAAGTATGACGAGGACTGGAATGAGGTCGGGGGAACGCCTGAAGGAAAAGAGGAGCCTCAGCCGAATTATTCTTCCGAGGTAATTGTGGAGGGTAATCATTATATTATTAGGTACAATGCGAACGAGAGATTCAAGAACGAGAAGTATATTATAAGGAAGAGACCTGAAGCGATAGGTACTGGAGCGGATGTACTAACTATCTGGCCCACCAAAAATTTTGGTAGAGTTCAAATTACTTGTACCAGTCACCCTGAGTTTAACACGCTTGATTACTATGGAAGTATAAGTGACATGACCGCAGCCCGTAAACAGTATCAAATAAAAGGAATGGGATACGATATAGAAGTAGTAAAGGGTATGGTAATAGAGTTAGAATCGGCTGATGGCGATAGATTTACCGTTACAATATAAAGAAAGGGGAAAAGAATTAATGAGGAAAAACAAAATAATAGCGTCAATTATTTCTTTGTTTCTGGTAGTGACCTTAATACAGGCATTACCAGAGACAGCAAGTGCAGAATTACCCACACAGGCATACAAGGTAGGATTTGATGGGTAGACACAGGGGGACGTTTTTGTTGTGTCATGCTGGATCGCTTAATTCACAAAAGTGAGGGTATCCACCTAAGCGGTGACAGCTATCGTTTGAAACAGCGCCAAACCATTTTTGGGAATAATTAGGTGTTCAAAGTTATTTATCATTTTTTGTTCACTTTTACTTGACGGTTACAAGAGCATCTTTCCTACAAAAGAAGCTCTACAAATTAGGCACGATGGATATTATTTAAGAAAAGGACCACTAGAATTAGAGGTTGTGCAACCATTTTATCCCAGTTATACATATACTTTAAAGAACGACTAGAAGGATACATTAATTAATGCTTTGGGTATTAATCGGGGTTTACACAAAAAGCTTGACACTCCCCCCAGCCTGCGGCACTTGGTAGAGAAAAGCTATTCTGCCACCTTAAAGGCTAAATAGTTATTACGATACGCAAAAATACCGCTTTGTTCGTCGTTTCTATGTGAATAGGACGTATGTTTTATGGCTAATAAGTTTCTCAACTTCATAATAATATCAATGCTTTTCATATTTGTAATCTTTACGAAATCATCAGGTTTTAGATTTAGGTTTTCTATCTTTTACCTTATAGTCTTACCGATTGCTTATTTATGGTATAAGTTCGCAAAACAAGCTGATATATTAGGTAAGTGGTATATTGACAAAACCGTTTTATTTTTTTTATCTCCTTTTGTTATTCTTGTAACGGCGTATTCTTATGCTGCAACCGAAGGTAAAAACTTAAAGATAATATTTATAGCAACATTGTCCGCTATTTTGCTTTCTGTACTGTTTTCTCTATATAAGGAAAAAGACGGGGATTTTAGAGTGACTTTAACCTTGATAAAATCCCTGTCGAATAATGACCTTGATCAAGTGTTGAACACCTTAGAAGAATCAGAGAAAGAACTCATTATACGAAGATTTGGCTTGCAAAATGGGAAACCCCTCACAATAGCCGATTTATCTGATTATTACAGGATGGAAACCACCGAGTTAAAGGATTGGCTAAGTTTGGTGGATAAGAAAGTATTTGAAAGCATTAAATTCGAAAAAACTAATGAGTTCTGACGGGGGGACGGCAGACTGTTGTAACCATTTTGCAATTATCATTTTAATAGGTTGGGGTAATCCCGCATTCCATGAAGTACTCTGTACACTATGACCTCATCGTTAATTACCTTATAAAAAGCGATATAGCTGTCGATAACTAGCATACGATACTTGCTTGGCCAACTCATTATCTGGTACGATTTTACCGCTGAGAGGGAACTCTGCCAGGGTATCAATTTTGTCAACAATCTTTTTGGTCGTTGCCAGTGCTAATTTTGGACTGTCTGCTACAATGTAAAGATATATATCCCAATGTCCTCACGAGCAATCTGTAATATCTTAATCTTATACTTGCTCATTGTGCAAATCTCTGATATATTCTCGCACATCATCTGTTGTATAGGTTGGCGCACCGCCAAGGCGTTGCTGTTCAGCCTCTAACAGTTTGGCTCTCAGATTGAGCATTGCCTCTCTGCGTTCAAAAGCTGGAATACTCATTACAACCAACTCGCCCTCACCATTTTTGGTCAAATAAACAGGTTCAGACTTTTCTTTGCATATTCTTGTTATTTCACCAAGCTCTGTCCTCAGCGCAGTGGTTGGCTTAATAATCATTATCAATCACTCCTATGCAAAATTAGAACTCAATTATGCTCTTATTATATCTTTAAATTAGCACGGTTAGTTTAAGATTGCAATATCTTTTGAGGGGAATACAGAGAAGTCGGACTGTCTTTTTATTTACCCAGCAGCTTTAATACCATTTGGGGCTTTTGATTTGCCTGGGCTAACATGGCTGTGCTTGCCTGGTTGATGATGTCTTGTTTTACGTACGCGCTCATGGTTTTGCCTATATCGGTATCACGGATGCGGGATTCGGAAACAGTAAGGTTCTCATTAGCAAGGGAAAGGTTGTTCATAGTATGTTCGAGACGGTTCTGCAAAGCACCCAGCACTGAGCGCTGGGATGAAATTTTGTTTATGGCTGTATCCAGCTGACTTAGAGCTTTGGTAGCATGGGACCGGGTTATCAGGGAAACCGTATCTACACCCAGGGCCAGGGAACTGGCATCCATGAGTTCAAGCCATTCTGTTTGTCCTTCATTGGCCCCCATCTGCAAAACCGTAGCATTATCCACCAGTTGCACTGTGACCTGAATATTTTCTTCTCCCTGCCAGTCAAAATCCTCCTGGCCTTCATTATAGTCCACACTTACTCCCAGGCTGGAATCGACTCGTAAACCTATATTACCCTGAATGGCTCCTTTAATATTAGTATCTGATTCAGCTATAAAACTGTTGAGTAATTTGCCATTTACCGAATCCCGGATCTCCACCTCCAGCTCATTTTCACTGGCATAACGCAAAACCGAAATTCCCAGAGCATTGAGCAGGGGTTCGGAAGCGCTTAAACTGATTTCTCCTTTGCTGCCGGCTATAGCGGTGCGAATTACCAGGCTTCCGTCCATTTTCTCCAAACTACTGTTTATTGAAGAACTGTCAACAAATGATACAAACTTGAATTTTTCGTCTTCATCAAGCAGAGCCCCCTGGTCCAGATTTAGATAAATAGCTTGATTAATCCGGTCCAGGACATCGACGATTTCATCTTCGCCGTAGAGCATAACCGCAGCCTTTTGGCTGCCATTATGCAAGATAATTTCCTGAGGCGGGTCCAGAAGAAAACGTCCGTCTGGAGTCCAGAACTGGGCAATATCCTTTAATTTTGTATAATGATGGGCAGGAGCTGTCTCAATACCCTGGTGCTGAACGGATTGGAATAGCACGGTATCATCTACCACCTGAGGGGTCATGCGGTTATTTATTTGACCCTGGGCAGTTCCGCCATGAAAATCAGCAAAAGTGAATTCCATTACTCCTTCATGTACATCGCCGTTATCATAATTCACCTGATAGGTTCTGATTTCTGTGTCGCTATTGTCCAGGACCCCATCATTAAAACGCCAATTATGGGGATAAATATCCCGCCGGTCAGCGGAGCTGAAGGATAAATTTCATCTACATCGCTGTTGGCTGGTTCTCCGCTGGCAGACAAAGACAAGGAAAAACGGTCACCCGTGGAAAACCGGGATATGTCGGTGAAATTAAACTGGCTGAAACTCAGGCCATCACCGCCGCTATCATTAAACAGGCTTATATTTTCGTTATTTTGACTCAGGAGGATATAGTCATCATATTCGTAACGATAATTTCCATTCTGATCATAAATATGAGCCTGACCTCGTAAAACAAATTGCCCGCCTTTATTTTCCAGAACCTCAAACATTACCGCTCCATTTTGATTTTCCCCCACGGCGTATTCAATCTCAGACAGGAAATTTGCGAGAGCCTCGCCTTTCTGCATATCCTGGAAGTAATATCCGGTAAGCAGGGCTGATGCCCGGTGATCGGTAGTGCCGTTATAATTGATTTCCATGTGGACATTGCTGCTGCCCACCCCGATTCCCGCGGCAAAACCGCCGGCATCTATACCCTGCAGTACCAGGCTCCCGGTCCATACCCCTGTAGTGGCATCTCCGCCGTTCAGGGGATGTACGAAGTAACCCAGAAGGTTCAGATCCTGACCATTTTCGGAACCCTCGTCAAAACGGTATTCCATAGCAGCACCGCCAGTAGTCCAGGGATTGCCGGAAACAGCCACATTGGCGTCGGAATGCACAGGCGGGTCGCTGTGATAACCCCCGCCGGCGCGTGCGGCTACATTGATAACAAATTTGTCGTTGGCGCAGAGGTTTCCGCCTACCGTCAAATCATCGAACTGGACACAGCCGATGCTAATCGGACCACCTGTAAGGTCAACTACCAGAGGCCCAAAGTCATTGGCTGATCCGTCGCGATTATATCCCTTGCCTTCCACCTCTACAGTGGGAGGATTCAGGACGGTAAAAAGCAGTGAGACATTATCATCCTCCTGCGGCCATACCTCCACACTTTGCAGGTAATCTCCCGGGTCTCCGCCCTGAGCAAAGAAATAAGTAGTATCATCGCCGTAAGCTGCGTGGGCATAGTGATTAAAACTGCCAGCTCCATAACGCTCGCTGTATACTACCGCGTTAGCCTGAGTGCTGATGCTGCCAAAATCAATATCATGATTGACAACGGCGAAAACTCCGGCCCCGGTGCGTATCATTTGGGGCATGAGTACGGCAGTATTGTTATCCAGGACACCGTCATTAAAACGCAGGCCTCCCGAAGTAACAAAAGTACCCCCGGTAGCCCCGTCGATGGTTTCAATATTTATCTGATCATGACCTGCCCCGGCCCGGGCGCTGGTAAACACACACCAGGAACCGGCCAGCTCGGTATTACCATTATCGCTATCAGGTATAGATAGCGAATCGAAAGGCAGTTCCGCGATCCCGCAGAGAGGATTGGCAGTGCCAGCGTCACCTTCCCACCACCAGTCATCCCGGCTCTGTAAAGCGTAGAAAGTACCATCATTGCCCACTCCGGTATATGAAGTCCTCACTTGTACCCGATCACGGGCCTGCCATACCTGGGTGTCTATGGTATTTCCCGCAACTAAAGAAAGATCTCCCCCGGCGCCAAAAAGCTGGTCCTTGCCCGCGCTGTCCAGGAAAACCACTTCCCGGCGCTGAGGACCGCTTTCAGTATTGTTGACAGTAAACTGACCGGTGTGGTGAGAACCATCGTAAGCCGGGGTATTGGCTGCATTGGTCCAATCAGAGCTATTGCTGAATCCCCAGGCTTGTATCGTGGTCAGGCAATCTTCTATATTGGAACCTGCAGCAACAGTACCCAGGGAACGGTTGAAATCCACCCCGGTTCCACTGTGGTCAGTGCCTCCGCGGGATACCAGGTGGGTATCCAAACCCAGCTCAGCGGCGCTAGTATTGATATTATCCGCGATTCTTATATTATACAGGGTGTTGGTGGCACCGTTGTTGTTCACCCAGATACTGCGGGTGCCATCCCCGTTATCATGATTGACAAAAGGAGTCAGGCCATTATTGGCTGCCAGGTCATCCAGCGACAGGGCTGTCTGTATGGCTGTGTTCAGCCGGGTAACAATTCCATCGCTATGACGATCACCTAGATCAACTGTTATGGTATGGTTATTATATACCCGCTGGGAGAGGGCGGTTCCTCCCCCAGGATTTAATGTAATACCACCGATATTGAGCTCTGATTCCAGTGAAGCGGGTACGTCGTTATCTATTGTGAATATGTGCCGTGGAACGCCATTATTGGTGAATTGCAGGCGACTCAAACCACCTCCCGTATCTACCGCGGTCACATCTATATTATAGCCGGCCAGAGCCGTGTCCATGGTGGTGGCGATATCGGTCAGGTTTTGCCCCCCAACATTGAAGGTAATTTCCCGGTTCATATCCCGGGCAGTCCCATTAATAGTATCCGTATCGGGCAAACCGCCGACCGGGCTTGTAATACCTAACTCTGCCGCCGCGTTTCCTGCATTATCAACAATATCCAAGGTGAATCCTGAATTATTATTTATTTCAATTCGATGTTGTCCGGCACCCAGATCAACTGCCACAAAATCCGCACCTGCATAGCTTCCCCCATCCAGTCCGTTAATGGCGTTTTCCAGAGCTGCGGCTGCCTCATCCACAGTCATACCACCTACAGCCACAGTTATGGTTTTTGTGGGGTCGTCGTGGTCTCTCAGGGTAATTTGGGCACCCGCTTCGGTAATACAGGTGGTATGAGCTACTACTTGTTCCCCGGCCTGAGCGAGGTAATTGAGATTAAGGTCCACAGTGCTTCCGGCTTCTGAGCGGTAATAGCTTACAGCGTCAACATTACTGGTCAAAAGATCTCTGGTATCCGTGTTCACAACCTGGAAATGGGTATACATATTTATATCGTAATCAGCCTTTGTTCCAATAGCGGCAGTACCTGGACCGCTGATGTCGTTCCATAGTTCCGCGCTCTGAGCATTGCTGGCCCCTGATCCCGATGTGATATCCACAGCTACATCAATATCATTTCTCCCGCTGGGGTTTACCCCGGTAATGAGGTCCGGCACAGCCGGGTCCTCAAAGTTAGAAAACTTAGCCATAAAAGGCAGTTCATCAGCGATATCAATATCATATTCCCCATAAGGCATGATATCCGGAATGGAAGAAGTGGAAACAGTGTTGAAACCCAGATCATTTACCGGGTCAGCGGTTTCAGAGCCGCTTTCATCGATATAGGTGACGCCCCCAAAAGGAGTCTCACGGGTGGAGATGCGATAGGAACCTTCCATCAAGCCCCGGCTCTTAAAATCATTTATACCCGAATACTCTCCATTGATTGAGTTGATGTCAACATCCTCAGAGAGGCTGTCATTTTTGCTGCTGAGAATATTAGTCCCCTGAACCTGAGCAGTACCCGGAGTACTTTTTATATTTAAATGATAATTGCCTTCCGATGAATTAATATCCCCAAATTGGTCCCGGTAAAGCAAAGAACCTTCAACATTAAGCTTTACCCGGCTGTCGCTGCTGCTGGCCAGAACAGAAGCAGTTCCATCCAGGAGCTTTTTATTGTTAAATTCGGTATCTAACGCTATTTTGTCAAGTTGTGTTTTACACTGTTCGATTTCCTTCTGAATTTCCAGGCGGTCACCGGAGGTCAAGCTGTCACTGGCTGCCTTGGTGCTTAGTTCTCTCATGCGCTGTAAAACCTCATGGCTTTGTGCCAGGGCTCCTTCAGCAGTCTGTAAGAGAGAAATCCCATCCTGCACATTTAACTCGGCCTGTTTAAGCCCCCGGATCTGGCTGCGCATTTTTTCGGAAATAGCCAGTCCCGCAGCATCATCAGCAGCCCGGTTAATACGTAAGCCGGAAGATATTTTCTCCAGCAATCCTTGACTGGTCTTATCATTGCGTTTTAAGGCATTGCTGGTAAGCAATGCGGAAATATTATGGTTTATGATCACTTTTTCATCTCCTAAACCAAGCAACAGCCTTATAATATATATATCTTATCGTGTTTTATAAATTATTTTTTAATATT
>JAHDSE010000138.1 GCA_018432955.1 Syntrophomonadaceae bacterium | reverse complement strand
CAGGAATAAGCGGATTAAGAGAATCATCTCGGTGAATTCCCGGCGCGCTGTGATAAGTAGGATAAACTCCAATTTCGTCCAATAAATCATTCTTTATTCTATCAGAAGGAATTATATCAGTAGCCGGAGGAAGCCGGTAATTACTCCACTTGCACTGGTAAAAAGTAATAACGCCTACAACGGGGTCTACCTCAATGATTATTCCGTCCCAGTCCAGGGGGATATCATTAAGCATTCGTTTCCAGGAAAAATTGTAATTCCTCTGAAGAATATAACTGGAATAATAATAATTGCTATCGTCTACCTCTAATTCATCTAATTTATCTGGCTGAGTCCGCCGTATAAAAGCTTCTGCCAGCTCCAAAGCTTCATCTCTGCTCAAAACAGCGTTTTTGCCTTTGTATAAATCCGGGTCAGGCTGGTAGTAAAACTGAGTCAATTCCCCGCTTTTCAGATCAACTGCAGCCGTAATCCGGGAGCTGGTATTATCCAGTGGTCGATACTCCGAATCTCTCCATATTAAGCGGCATAAATCGTCATCACCATAGAACTCATTTTGCAGCTCAAAATCTTTAGCTTCACAAAGCTCCGGAAAAGCATCGCGCAAAATCTCCAGGGCTTTTTCCATGCTCATATTTTCCTGACCATCTGTAGTACCTTGTTCCCCATTAACAGCCCTATAGCCAACACTTTCAGCGGCCCAGGCCAGGGATACTGAAGACAAAAGCAATATTGCCAGCATAAATAAAATTCCACTAAGCTTTTTAAGCATTTTTAACCTTCCTCCTCTACTAATCTGCCTGGATTTTCGGACTAAGTCTCAAGGCTACTGTAGCTACTTCAGCCCAGCTGACCGTAGCCCGGGGACGAAAATTGCCGTTTTCGTCAGTACTTAACAGTCCCAGCCCGGTAGCCAGTGCAACATAATTCCTTTTGCTCCCGGTAATCTGACCGGCATCTTTAAACCCAGTCTCAATATTATTGCTCATTTCACCTAGCTCACGGTATCCCAGGCTGTTGACCACCCATACTGCCAGGTCTTCCCTTAACAAGGGCTTGTCTGCTGACAAATTGCCCTTATTTATCAAAAGTCCCCTGCCAACTGCCTGCATAAAAAGCCTGTAGTCGGGATCATCTTTATCAAGGTCGGTAAAATTGAGCTTGATTTTTTGTTCCTGGGCATACTGATCATGGGTATCTGCTGCGGCAGCTAAAACCCGAAGAGCATTTCGACGGCTTATCCCTTCATCAGGCTTAATATCCTCCTTTTTGATCAGTCCGTTTTCTATAATAAGGGAAATAGCCGGTGCAGCCCAGTGCTGGGAAATATCATTTGCTTCTTCAGAAATATTCTCATCCGTTTCCCATAGATTAATCATTTCTCCGCTGATAGCATCTACCCAGGGCATTTGGGCAAATCGGTAGATTAATAGAGCCTCTCCAGTTAATTCATAATTCTCATTGCGGGGAAAAGTGTAGGCCAGCTCCAGTGGCTGTTCTGCCCGTAATTTAGCGGCCGCTTCTTCAGGACTTATCATATTCTCTAAAGAGACAAATTGTGAAGAATGCCAGTATACAGCGTATCTTAAGACCTCACCTGAATAAGCATCCACGCTGAGTTCAATCTTATCATTCGCGAAAGGAATGCCATTAGCCAGACGAGTAAAAGAAAAACTATAAGTCCCCTCTCGCACTTCGTCCTGTCGCTTACTGTTGTTCAAGGTCAGCATGCTGTATTTTTCGGGATTGATCTTTTTAATCATTTTCCGGGCTTCTTCCAGGGCCCGGTCATAGCCTATATCTTTGCTTTCTTGACTTTCTTCTTCACGTGAATCATAAGCTCGCCTGAAACCCGCTATTTTACCGGTATAGACATCTACCTCAACACTGATATCTTCGTAAGTTTCATTTGCCAGACTATAGGACCAGTATTCATCACGGTAACCCGAACCACTGCGATGGCTTTCTCCACATTTCCGTATTTCACCACTAAACCCCAGAAATTCAAAAAAATCCTGAGCGGCATTTGTGACTGTTTGGACTTCTAGCCTTTTTTCCGGCTGAGCTTCGTCTTCCACAGCCCCGGTTTTCACAGGTAAAAAATCCTGATTATAACAGCGAGCATCTCCTGCACTTATTTTTTTGCCGTAATTATCCAGGGGCTCCCCGCTATAAGCATCCAGATCCAATATAGACAAGAGATTTAACTTATCATTAATATTCAAAATATAAACCGGAGCTGCAACGGTACTCGACTGATAATTATATTCCGTGAGAGGATATTGATAAACGGGACAGATCCCAATTTCATCAAGTAGTTTATCCAGCACAGCTTCTTCAGGTATAATTTCCCCCACAGGTGGCAGCTCAATGTCTGTCCAATTATATGTATATTGACTAATTTGACCGCTTACCATGTCCACCCCGACACTGATTCCGTCCTGGCGTACAGGAATGCCGTTTTCCACCCGGTTCCAGCGGAAATGATTACTTGTCTTAAGATCACCCTGGAGAAAATAGATGCTATTATCATTCTGCAACTCGAGCTTCTTCATTTTGTCACCATGCATCTTTAGCAAAAAAGCAGAGGCTATTTCCAGAGCCTTATCTCTGTTTAAAATAAAATCTTTTCCTTCATAGAAAGCAACCCCGGGGGAATAAGTAAAGGTGTTTATCTCAGCGCTAACAGCGTTAATTGAGGCACTAATATGTGGCATCTGGGCCTGGACTGAGCCAAAGCTGCTCTCCCCCCATTCAAAATACCAGGAGGAACTGCCTTCTATATGCCGACTGAGATGGATATCAAATTCTTTGTTCTGTGTTATTTCAGGAAATGCATTTTGCAGTATTTCCAGGGCCTTTTCCTGGCTGATTATATCCTGTCCGTTCGGGGATAGATCCGGGAAAGCAGGTTCGGATACAGCTGCCGATGCAATTACCTCGACTTGAGTAAAGCCCATTAGTCCAAAAAAGAGGAAGACTGTTAAAAGCAAGAAGATACTGGCAATTTTTCTAAACATCTTATTTCTCCTTTCCATAAATTCCGCACACTATTCCATATATTGCAATATATTGCTTACCTGCTCCCAGATCCCTTTAAAATATTGTGAATACCCGCTTTTTAGCTGTGAATATCCTGGAATTTATAAATTGCCAGAAACAGACAAATCCCTGTCTTGTCTGCCCTATCCTCAACCTTGCTTCGGGGTATAAATTTAATTGATTGAGGAAAAAAATAAATATATGTATAAACCCGAATGAGGATTTTGTATAATTAGCTTTTTAATATGATTCGTTGGGTACTTTAGTACTGTCATCCTGAGGCAACGCCGAAGGATCTTAAGATTCACCCTCCGGGCACTACTGATGTTCGCTTTGCTCACGATTAAGGTCGCTTCGCTAACGCTCAGAATTATCATGCTTGATTTTTGAATTATGCAAAACTCTCAAATATGTAAAGGGGTGCTTAGATGAATGTTATTGAAATAGATAAGCTGACCAAATATTATGGTAAGGCCAGGGGTATAATCGATGTCAGTTTTTCTGTGAATGAAGGCGAAATATATGGGTTTATAGGTCCTAATGGTGCTGGCAAATCCACTACCATTCGCACTTTATTGGCCTTAATATATCCAACCCGGGGCAGTGCCAGAATATTTGACAAGGATATTATTAAAGATGGCCATAATATCCGCAAGGATATTGGTTACCTGCCTTCAGAAGTCTTTTACTATGACAATATGAAAGTAATCGACATACTTAAATATTCGGCAAGTTTTTATGAAAATATTGATAAGAATCGAATCAATAAGCTGGCCGAGATAATGGATTTGGATTTATATCGAAAGATCGATGATCTTTCTTATGGCAATAAAAAGAAAGTGGGAATTGTGCAAGGATTACTGCACCAACCCAGATTAATCATACTTGATGAACCTACCAGTGGGTTGGACCCCTTAATGCAGCAAAAATTCTTCGATTTGATACTTGAAGAAAACAAAAACGGGGCTACGGTTCTATTCTCCTCTCACATTCTAAGCGAGGTGCAGAAGCTGTGTTCGCGTGTAGCTATTATAAAAGAAGGGCGCATAATAAGCATCGAAGATATCAAAGCTCTGCAAAAAAATAACTATAAAAAGTTTAAAATCGATATGGGTGAAGCGGTTAATGATGATTACTTCAACATCAATGGAGTTGCCAACCTGGTCAAAAACGCTTCTGTCTATTCATTCCTGTTTAAAGGAGATATCAATCAGATGATTGATAAGATCCACGGTAAAAAAATCAATAACCTGATCGTTGAAGATCCCTCACTGGAAGAAGTCTTCATGCACTTCTATGAGAAGGAGGCATAGCCAATGAATATCTTCTCCCAGGAACTCAAAATGTCTGCCGCGTCCATGATTTACTGGACAGCATCAATTGTACTTTTCGTTCTGTTGTTTATGTTTATGTACCCACCTATATCAAAGGATGTCCAAGTCATCGAAAGTATTCTAAGCAATTTCCCGCCGGAATTAAGGAGAGCCCTGGGAATGACAACTCTGGATCTCTCTCAGGTTCTGGGATTTTACGGTTTTTTATTTATTTACATTTTATTGATCGGATCTGTCTATGCCATGAAATCAGGTATTTCAGTGCTATCAGAAGAAATCCGCTCCAAAACAGCAGACTTTCTCCTGGTAAAACCAGTTCCCCGTACCAGGATCGTCAGCGCTAAAATACTCTCGATACTTTCCAATTTAATAGTACAAAATCTGCTGTTTATGTTTATTTCCTATATTATTATCAGTTCCTATGTTAACGGTTCGCTTGATACAAGAACTTTTATCTTAATAAACTTGAGTTTATTCCAGGTACAACTCTTTTTCGCAGCAGTAGGGCTCTTTTTATCTGTGCTCATCAAGAAAATCAAAACCGTTTTACCTGTAAGCCTGGGAGTCGTTTTTGCTTTCTTCGTAATTCAAATGATCAATCAATCATTAAACGATCCCAAACTGGCATACATTACCCCATTTGCCTATTTTGATGTTTCGAAGATTATCCAAAATGTCGGCTATGATACATCCTTCCTGATTATCAACATTATAATAATATTTATATTGACAGCATTAACATATATTATCTATCAAAAGAAAGATATTCCATCATTATAATATGGAACGAGGTATTCACATGAATATATTAAAACGGGAATTAAATTCAAACTTGAAATCCCTCATGATCTGGAGCGGCAGTATGATATTCCTGATTTATGCCGGCATGCTTAAATACTCAGGTTTTGCAAAAGCTGGAACAAGTGTTAATGAGCTCTTTAATCAATTTCCACCCGCTGTCAGGTCCATGTTTGGTTTGGGCGAGCTGGACATCACTTCTATACTGGGGTTTTATGCTGTCTTTTATTTATACTTTATGGTGCTTGCCGGTGTGCACGCGATAATGCTTGGAACAGTTATCATATCCAAGGAAGAACGTGATAAAACTGCTGATTTCCTGTTCGTTAAACCTGTAAGGCGTTCAAAAATTGTCTCATCAAAATTACTGGCAACCCTGCTTAATATTATCGTATTCAACCTTGTCACCCTCCTGGCTTCCATTATATTTGTAAATATGTACAATACAGGCCAGCCAATCACCGACAAAATCCTGGAACTAATGCTTTCCCTCTTTATTATCCAGCTTATATTTGCAGCCATTGGCGCGGGTATTGGTGCAGTAATAAATGACGTTAAACGAGCTGCTTCCATATCCACAGCAATACTTCTGAGCACATTTATCATTTCTGTTGCCATTGATTTGTATAAGAAAATCGATTTTCTTATATATCTAACCCCCTTCAAATACTTCCCCGCCGCGGATATTATAAAAACCAGCACCTATAGTCCCTCATTTCTTCTTCTATCCTTTATACTGATTATTTCCTTTATTGCGATTACTTATCTATTCATGGAAAAGCGAGATATAAACATATGATTTGATAAAGACCCGGAATCTATGTTTTCTAAGAATTGCGTGCTCGACACAAGAGGACGTTAGAAAGGCTTATTTAGATGCTGAAAAAGCGGCTAAACTCAAAAAAGGAGGGATTTCCCTCCTTTGCTTATTCATATATGGTTATTCCGAAGCCGCCTTCTTTTCTCAGGCCGTCTCGATAGTCTTTATATAATTCTGGCCTTTAGAATTTAAGCCTGGAGTTCTCCGCTGATTTGCAGATTTTTATTTTACCTTAAGAAAATCTCTACATCTTCCAGCGTCTCCAGCTCAAATATTGCTTCCGCTAGTTCTTGCAGCTTTTCCGCAGACAACGACCTTACCTGATTTTCCGTTTTAGCAGACATACTATTAAACTTCTTTTTCAACTGTCGTACCAGTATATTGGCCTGCCCTTCAACTATGCCTTCCTTACGCCCTTCTGTTTTCCCTTCTGCTTTTCCTTCAACTCTACCTTCTTTTCTACCCTTCTCCTGCCAGGATGTGGTGATTTCCATCATTTTTTCGGCCTCCTTTTCATCTATCTTCCCCACTTCTTCTTCCAATTGCTTTTCTTCTGCCTCACTTAAACTGAGATAGGTCTCAAAAAATCCGGCTAATAATGTCAT
>JAHDSE010000155.1 GCA_018432955.1 Syntrophomonadaceae bacterium | reverse complement strand
GATACCCGGCAGGAAAGAAATGAAGAGCTTGGTTTTTTCACTGCTGAATTAAAAACTCATTTGGACTATTTGCTTATCGAATACTGCAAACCAAAATTAAAGCAGAACCTTTGCTAGAAAACAAAAAGTAGAAGCTGTTGTAACTGAGGCAATAATATTGAGATTTTTTTGGGGGTAGAATAATGAAGGCCATGATAATGGCAGCAGGCGTTGGTTCGCGGCTAATGCCGCTGACAGCAGATATTCCCAAGCCGATGGTACCTGTAGTTAACCGACCCCTGATGGAAAATACTATTGAGCAACTCAAAAAACATAATTTTAACAATTTAATAGCCAATCTATATCATCAGGCCTGGGCCATAAGCGATTATTTTGGTGATGGCAGTTCATGGGGAGTGTCTATTCAATACTCAAAGGAAGAAAAACTCCTGGGAACTGCTGGAGGGGTGAAGAAATGCGAATGGTTTCTGGATGATACCTTTTGCGTTATCAGTGGTGATGCCCTGACAGATATTGATCTTAGCGCTCTGCTGGCAAAACACCGGCAAAAAGGTGCCCTGGCTACTATAGCCCTGAAGGCAGTGAAAGAAGTGGAACGCTTTGGGGTAGTAATTACAGATGATGATGGGAGAATAAGCAGCTTTCAGGAAAAACCGAAGCGCGAAGAGGCCTTGAGTGAGAAGGTGAATACTGGTATCTATATCTTTGAACCTGAAATCTTCAATTATTTGCCTGCCGGGAAATTCTATGATTTTGGTAAACAGCTTTTTCCCTACCTGGTCAAATCAGCAGCACCTTTTTATGGGATTACCATGTCTGATTACTGGTGTGACGTAGGAGATATTGCCAGCTATCGTCAGGTGCAAGCCGATGTTTTAAATTCCCGAATTAAGACCGGAATAACAGGGATTATTGAAACCGGAACTGATGGGCAGCAGATATTGGTGGGTGAGGGGACTTATATAGGCAAGAATGTAAAGCTGTATGGGACTGTAGTACTGGGCTCAGGTTGCAGGATTGGAGATAATACTTCAATAAGTAATTCAGTAATATGGAATGATTCCTATATTGGAGAAAACTGTAATATCAGAGAAGCTGTGTTGGGAGCTTATTGTCTAATAAGTGATGGGGCGGAAATAGATTCAGGAGCTGTAATAGCCAGCTACTGTAGAATACCATCCAATTCATAAGGTAATAAACAAACAGGAATAAGTAAAGGGAGTCTAAGGTGACTCCCTTTAACTTATTATCCCAGTAATTCTTTCAGATTTTCATCGAATTTAAGCAAGTCTTCTTTACTGATAGTCTGCAGAATCTGTTCATTTACCGGAGAAATACTATAGATCCGTAACTGTCCCTTCTCCATTATCAGGATTGCCATTTCCATCCCGCTTTGCTGGCCGTTTTCCAGTATAGAATAAACCACCAAAGCACTGTTTTCAACGATTATAGTATATTCTGGCAGAGGAACAACCTCAATATTTTCTTCTGATGCCAGTTCTCCATTTTGCCCTTCAATCTCAGCAATAACAGCACTGGTATCCTTTTCAATTTGCTCGCGATTATCGATTAATTCCTGGGGACTCATAGAACTATACTGGGGTAATAATTGCAGAGACCAAAACACGCTGAGTTTTTCCGCTACGGTGTCGTAGTCCTGGCTCAAATAAGCCTGATAGAAATCCTCCACGGTTTTTTCCGCCGGGTTGGATTCAATAAATACGGCATAATAATACATAGCAGCGAGTATTAGCGGTATTATGATGAATATAAACCTGGGGATGCCTGTTTTTTTGCTTGTTTCCAATATAAGTATTGCCTCCGTTCAGATTAAGTTTATAGAAAAGATTGTAACAGATTAGGGACAGATATACAATTAAAGGGCATGAAGCTAATACACAAAGGTAGTAAATATGCCGCTTGGGCAAGGGACGATTCGAGAAAGGAGTATATGCAAAATCAAGAGGGTATTGGTGATAGGGGGTGGCCCGGCCGGAATGATGGCTGCTATAGCTGCAGCAAATAATGGGGCCAGGGCCATTATCCTGGAAAAAAAAGAAAATCCCGGAAAAAAACTGCTGATAACAGGCAAAGGGCGCTGTAATTTTACTTCTGCTGTGGCTGATATAAATGATTTTGTTTCTGCTTACGCAGGGAATGGAAGGTTTTTATACAGTGCGTTAAAGAAATTCTCCAATCAGGATCTCATTGAATTCTTTGACTTGCGTGGTTTAAGAAGCAAAGTGGAGAGAGGCCTGAGAGTTTTCCCGGAATCTGATGATGCCGGGGATATACTTCGTATATTGCTGAAAGAAATGTCACGAACCGGGGCAGAAATCAAGATTTCCCAAAAAGTGAGTGCTTTGAGCATAAATAAATCCAGAATAGACGGAGTTAGAACGGAGAAGGGGCCTATCCAGGCAGATGCGGTTATAGTTGCCACCGGTGGGCTGTCTTACCCGGGTACCGGCTCGACCGGTGATGCTTACGAATGGGCGAGAAAGGCAGGACATAATATTGTTGTTCCCAGGCCTGCTCTGGTTCCGTTGGTAAGCGCAGAAAAATGGGTCAAGGACTTACAGGGTTTGAGCTTAAGGAATGTCAGGGTTTCTGCTTTTCAGAAAGGCGGCAGGAAAATTGGCGAGGAGTTTAGGGAAATGCTCTTTACTCATTTTGGGGTTTCAGGCCCAGTCATTCTTAGCATGAGCAGGGATATAGGAGATTGTTTGCTGCAGGGGCATAAGGTTACGCTTTTTATTGACCTTAAACCTGCATTGAGTGAAGAAAAGTTGGATGGGCGTTTATGTAGGGATCTGGCTAAAAATTCAAGAAAACAGTTAAAGAATTCCCTGAATGAGCTATTGCCTCAACAATTAATTCCAGTAGTAGTTGAATTGAGCGGGATTAATAAAGAGAAGCCCAGTAATCAGGTTAATCACCGGGAAAGAAAGGCTTTGCTTTATTTATTAAAACACCTGGAGCTTAATATTACAGCTACCCGCTCTATTGCAGAAGCGATAGTAACTGCCGGGGGGGTGGATGTCAGAGAGATAAATCCGCGGACCATGGAATCCAGGTTAATCAAAGGACTCTTTTTTGCCGGTGAAGTATTGGATATAGATGGGTATACCGGCGGTTATAATCTTCAAGCAGCCTTCTCCACAGGATTCCTGGCCGGCAGCAGTGCGGCTTTGGTCGATGGTTAGACTTTCACAGTAGACAGAGAATGTGAAACATTCTCTGTCGTGAGGGATAAGGGGTGAGGGGTTAGGAGTATATAGCGAAGCCTTAATAATTTGGTGTTCGCACTATCCCACACCTTACTCCTCACTCCTAATGCCAGCGCATCTCTGTCTCAAACTGCGTATAGTTTTAGGTGTTGGTGTAAGCTAAGCTATTTGCTGATGAAGGGCAAATAGTTTTCAGTGCGGGTTATAAATTGAAAAGAATTGAAAGCACGTAAATATTCATCTTCATCAAGCTGCCAGGTATGCTCGCTGGCATTCTGGCGGATATTAACATAGTTAAATCTATCGGCAGAAAAGATAGCAATACCATTTGTCTTGGAGTCTGTTAGAAAAGAGGTATCTTCTCCAACATTTTGTTCCTGGAAGCGCAGTCTCTGCCAGATATCTTTCTTAAAAAGCAGGGTTGCACCGCGAACAGAATCCACAAAACAATTTTCGTTTCCCGGAGATAAAAGCAGAAGATCACCTTTATTTACCAGGTAGACATAAATACTGCACTTGCCTGCTATTCCCGCATTTCTAAGACATAAAGCCAGTATAGAAGAGGCCAGGTATGGCTTCCCATAATAATCATCATCATCAAATTTGGCTATATAGTCGAATCGAGACCTTTCAATGGCAAAATTCAGGCATTCACCCAGAGTTTGGGCTTCATCAAGCTGAAATACACTTATTTCAGGGTATCTGCTGGCCTTTTCTTGCCATAATTGCAGATTCATAGAATTATTATTTAATATTATAATCATTTCCCGGGGCAGGTGTGTTTGCCTCAGGTAATTGTTAAAAACCATATCCATATTACCAGGTCGGTTACTGCAACAAACAACGGATACACCTGGTAAAACGGTTTTGGCTGCTTCATCCTGCTTCCGGAGTTCGTTTCTAAAGCCCAGGTGTATATTTCTGCTAAATCTGATTTGTGGACTGGCATGAAGTACTAAACCTTCATTTTTTGTTAATAAAGGCTTTAGAGCAATTTTATGCTTCATCCATTACCTCCACCTTAAATCTACAGATTGCACATATTTAATAATACGATAAGTGGTCTTCCCTTGTTACCTGCCACATGTAATTAAAAGACCAGTAATTGTCAATCTACTATGTACACCCCAGGAGAGTAAATTTCATATTTTTAGAATATAGTCTATTTTATCGAATAGCCAAAAATTCTTATAGCAGAAAAAACAGGAGGGCAGCCTATGACCCAAATAAGCTGTATAGTGTATCCCCCAACGGTTGACTATGATTATATGCCGCAGAGGCCACAGCACTTAATGAAGGAGTTCTCCAATATGCAGATTCCGGCATATTACATGAATATCAACCTCTTCAAGAAGCGGAAAGGAATAGAACAAATAAATCCCTATTTCTTTTTGTTTAATGATGTAAACATTAAACCGTTTTTAAAGAATAGCAGGCCGGTTATATATTTCAGTTTGCCTGACCACATAAATATGGTAAAGCAATATAAACCTTCATTGCTGGTTTTTGACAGCATAGATGAGCCCAGTGAAGAATTTGCCGGCTGGCGTCAACACTATCGACGGGCTTTGCTTTTGGCCGATGTGGTTCTGGCAAGTTCGGATAAACTATATAGAATGGCTGCCAGTGTGAACGAAAACACCTACCTGATTCCCAATGCCTGTGATTATGAATATTTCTCGCAAGCTCTTACTGCCAAGCTTGGTTTACCGGAAGATATGAACGGATTCAGCGGTCCGGTCATTGGTTTTATGGGGGCCATAGCTTCCTGGTGTGACCTGGAGCTTCTGGACCGCCTGGCAACGAACTTTCCTGATTGCAATATTATTCTATTAGGGCCTCTTTACAATGTACAAAGAAAGCAAGTGCCCGCAAGGTCAAATATACATTGGCTGGGTATTAAGGATTATAAAGACTTGCCGGCTTATTTACAGGCATTTGATGTAGGCATAATTCCCTTTAAATTATCCAGTATGATTGAATCAGTGAACCCGATAAAAATGTGGGAGTATTTGGCGGCCGGGCTTCCTGTAGTAAGCACCGCTTTCCCGGAAGCTCAGAAACACAGGGATGTGGTCCTGTATTCTGAAAACGAAGCGGAATTTATGGAAAATATTAATATTGCACTATATGAAGACAGCCCCGAAAAACAAGCCCTCAGACTTGAACTTGCTCGGCAGAATTCATGGAAATCCAGGGCCCGGCAAATCATTTCGATAATTGAAAATGAATTGGCACAGAAACCATACTATCAAAGTGCAAATCTTTTTAGCCTCCCTGAAAAACTAAGTCAAAAAGATACCCCAAATCTTAAACTTACCTTCAGGGCTACCGGGGCGCGCTTCGCATGTAAAAACGCTACGTATTAGACAGAGACTGCGACGCATTCTCTGTCTACTGTGAAATAGAGATGGGATGCGTATTCGTTGACGGTGCAAGGTATTTTTGCTACTATGTTAGGTGATTATGGGAACTACCAACAAAAATAGGGGGAAACAATATGGCTAAAAAATATGTAGATTACAGAGGTTCATCTGATTACATAGTATCAGACGAATTGAGAAACAGCGTAAACATTGCAATTGCATTACAGAAACCCCTTTTGATTAAAGGCGAACCAGGTACAGGAAAAACCATGTTGGCTCAGAGTATAGCCGATTCTCTGGAGATGAATCTGATTATCTGGAATATAAAATCAACTACCAAAGCCCAGGAAGGCCTGTATGTATATGATACTGTGCAGAGGCTCTATGACAGTCAATTTGGAGATAGTAACGTAGCTGATATCAAGCAGTATATTAAGCTGGGCAAACTGGGTGAGGCATTTTTGGCAGATAAACCTGTTGTTTTACTAATTGACGAGATCGACAAAGCTGATCTGGAATTTCCCAATGACCTGCTCTGGGAACTGGATCAGATGAGTTTCTATATTCCTGAAACCAAAGAGACTATTGAGGCCAAAAACCGGCCCATAGTAATCATAACCAGTAATGCGGAAAAGGAATTGCCCGATGCTTTCCTGAGAAGGTGTATTTTTCACTATATTGCTTTCCCTGATCCAGAGGGAATGGAAAAAATTATTAAAGTACACCACCCAAAACTGGAAATGAAACTCCTGCAGCAGGCTATGGAAACCTTCTATATGCTGCGCAATATATCCAATATACAAAAACGCCCCAGCACCAGTGAATTAATAGACTGGTTGCAGGCATTGGTTGTTGGAGGCATTAGTCCTGGAAGAATACGGCAGGAGTTGCCTTTCCTGGGTGTTTTATTAAAGAAAAATGAGGACCTGGATATTCTCTTGACTCAGCTTAATACAAAAACCCAGGCCAGAAACCAAAATACAAGGAGTTCACCATTTAACCGTTATCGTTAAAAATACTAAAGACTTTGATAGCTTGATTAATTTCGTGATCCCTTGATTTAATTGGAGAGATAGAATGTTTACAAAATTTTTTTATGTTCTTAAAGATTCCGGGCTTCCTGTATCTATGAATGAGTGGCAGACTCTTTTGGAAGCTCTGGAGGCAGGTATGGCTGGTTCGAGTTTAACCGGGTTTTATTACCTGTGTCGTTCGGTTCTGGTTAAAACGGAAGCTCATTATGACCGTTTTGATATGGCTTTTGCCAATTATTTCAGTGATATCGAAACCCCGGAGGGTTTGCCGGATAAAATTTGGGAATGGCTGGATAAAGAACTTCCTGATATGCAGATCAGTGATGAAATGCGTCGTAATCATCAAAAGTTGGATCTGGATGAATTGAAGCGTATGCTGGAAGAACGACTGGCAGAGCAAAATGAAGAACATCATGGAGGTAATCGCTGGATAGGCACTGGCGGGACATCACCCTTTGGACATTCAGGTTATCATCCTGGTGGTATCCGTATTGGAGGTGCTTCCAGAAACCTGTCTGCGGTCAAGGTGGCTGGACAGAGACGTTTCCAGGAGTTTCGTACCGATGAAACTCTGGGTATAAGACAATTCCAAGTGGCTTTGCGCAAGTTGCGGCAGTTTACTACTCGTTTGGATGGGGCCAGGACCGAGCTGGATCTGGATTCAACTATTAATAAAACCTGTGATAATGCGGGGAGGCTTGAACTCATATGGGAAAGACCGAAAGAAAACGGCATAAAGGTACTTCTGCTGATGGACGCCGGGGGTTCTATGGTAAGCTACAGCCGCTTATGCAATCAATTATTTACTGCAGTAAACAGGTCTAACCATTTTAAAGATCTAAAAATATTTTATTTTCATAATTGTATATATGATTATTTATATCATGATCCCTGGTGCAGCTTGAATAATTACACAGAAACAGACTATGTTCTGAATACCTATTCTGCTGATTACCGGGTGATTATTGTTGGGGATGCCAGTATGGCTCCATACGAACTTATGCGCAAAGGTGGAATAATAGAATGGGGTTTGTATAATGACAGACCTGGTATTGATTGGTTCAAACGCATTCGCCAGCATTTTGAGTATTCGGTTTGGCTCAATCCTATCCCAAAGAATTACTGGATGTGGATGGAAGGAGCTTTTACAATAAATAAAATTTCAGAAGTTTTCCCCATGGAAGAATTGACTATTGATGGTTTGCAAAGTGCAATAGATAAACTGAAAAGCAGGCAGGCAATAGCGACAAGCAGTTAAGTAAATTCTGAATAGAGATATGAAAACCAGGTTTTTGATTATAAGTTCAACGTGCTGAGTAAGTCCGAAACAAGAACGGATTCAGGTTATAATTATTCTTCGGCAAAAAGGAATGTAACGCAATACTGGTGTAAGCAATAGCTTACACCAGTGTCCAGAGAGTACAACAGCATATCGGAACTATAGTTTGCTTAAACATATGCGGAGAATATTTTTGGTTTACCTGCAAGGCATTATATAAATAAAGACTGAATCCCCAAAAGACTTTCGAAACTGCAAAAAGGAGGACGAGCTGTGAAACATGTTTATGAGGGTAAAACCAAGGGCGTCTATGAATTGGAAGATGGAACCTTTCTTTTAAAAATGAAGGATGATGTTACGGGAGAAAATGGGCAAATAGACCCTGGAGCCAATTCTCTTTTGGGAGAGCTTGAAGGCATGGGGAATGCATCTTTGAGGATGTCACGTTATTATTTTGAGCTTCTGAACAGCAAAGGTATTCCAACACATTACCTTGATTCAAACCTCAAGGAAAACACCATGAATGTGAGGGCAGCACAAACCTTTGAAGATGGATTGGAAGTAATATGCCGGTTTAGAGCCTATGGCAGTTTTTTTAAGCGTTATGCCAGATATTGCGAAAAAGGTCAGTTACTGGACAGTCTGGTAGAAATAACCCTGAAGGATGATGAACGGGGAGATCCTCCGATAAGCAGGGAAAGCCTTGAACAGCTTAAAATAATGACTGCAGAGGAATACCAGCAAGTAACGGAAATGGTTCGAAAAATTTCTGCCATAATCAAGGAAGACCTGGAAAGCAAGGACCTGGAACTATACGATATTAAATTTGAATTTGGGAAAATAGATAATCAGATTGTGCTAATTGATGATATTTCAGGTGGCAATATGAGGGTTTTTAAGGATGGCAAACAGGTAGATCCCTTAAAACTGGCAGATATTGTCTGCAAAACAGAATAACAAAAAAAGGGCGAAAGCCAGTTTAATCATAACTTTCTATGGCGGTATTAAAACAAATGGCGTTCTGATTCATTTTTGATTCAGAACGTCTTAGTTTTCAAAAAGCCCTGGAATTAAGCAAAAAAGGCAAGATAGGGCATCTATTAATCCAATTATGAATCGCTTAATACATAATTGGATTAATAGATGCAAAAATGAATCACCACTCAGCTTTTGTAGTGCCTGTTTAGCGTTTTGCCAGGCCTTTCTTAAATAATGAGCCCCATTATTCCGGATTTCTTTAGAAAGCAGAAAATATTATTAAGAACACCGCTTCCTTGGCATGTATATTGCAATTATTATACAGTACTAATGAAGGTGTTCGAATAATAATACTGGAGGGTGCAACGAAACCTGGGCCTTGTTCTCCCGAGACCATATGAATATTATTCGTAATTAATCTGACCGGATAAATAATAAAAATTGCAAAGCTAAAAGGAGGGAATTAATATGCCGGCTAAATATGCTGTTGAAGAATGGTGCGAGGCCTATCTGGATATTTTTTGTGATGAAGAAGATCTGTACTTTGAAGCGGATGCTGAAGCAATGAATGAAGAATATTTCCTTCATTTTCGAAAAGGCGATATTTTTGAATCGGCAAGGATAATAGGCAATTGGACAGAATCATATATGGATAATCTTGAGCTTTTACACGGGAGTGGAGAAACTGATACAATGATGGGTTCGGGAGAAATGACCCTTGAATTTATAAGATGTTTCCAGGAGAATTTGGAGCAGCTTGAACAACATGTAATAGATTACTGCCAGTGCTATCTGCAACTCTATAGCCCTGCAGAAATCTTGGTAATGAATGTAGAGGAAATGAATGAAGAAATCTTCAGGATTTTCAGAAATGCTGATAGTCTTGATCAAGCAATACTTGTGGAAAACTGGAGCGATATATATATGGAGGTATTTGAACATTTGTATGGAGATGTAGGAATAATTAGCGCAATGAACGTCGAGGAAATGAACAGATTCTTCATAAGGTCTTTCAGAAAAGATGAAGAGGCTGAGTTCCTGCTCAAAAGTGCAGCTTAGTGTTTCAATATTTTAAATATAAACTCCCCTTTCAGTTTCCGGTCATCGTTTTGATCGGAAACTTTTTTATTTTCTGATTGACAAGCGATTGGTCGGATGGTAATTTGTAAATAAATAATTAAATAATATGTTATTTAATATAAATAAAAGGAAAAATATTTGCAAAGGACTGCAAGGCTGAAACCTTAAGCAGTAGTGGACATATATCGCAATCAGATGAAATGAAAGAGGGGAGCCTTCAAAAAAATGATGGCTAATTTATTGGATGGCGACTATATATTTTTTGACCAAAAAGATAATATATTAATAAATTAATTGTTATTTGATAAAAATAAAAAGTTTATTTTTTGAAACCAGGCAATGATTGCTCTTGGCTCATGGCAGAAGTATAAATAATTTTTTTAGTACAGGAGGTGTATAAGCTGTCCCGGGTTACGGTGCAAAGAAATTACCACTGGGAAAAGTACGGAAAATATCAACTCACTGGCAATTACATTTGCTGATGAAGGAAACGGAAAAAGCAGAAATTTTAGGAGGAATAATTATGTCGTCAAAACTTATGAACAGTAGCAGAGACCAGAAGTTTATCCTTAAAGAATGGCTGAATATGAACAAGGTATTTGAGACAGAACGGTTTAAAGGCGGTTATTCGGTAGATGACCTGGATTTTATTGTAGATAATGCCCTCAAGGGTGCTAAGGAAGTAGTGGCTCCAAGTTGTGAGGACTCTGACGAGATAGGGTGCAAGTTTGAAAACGGAAAAGTCATTACCCCTGAATCCAGTAAAGATGCGTACAGGTTTATCGTTGAAAATGGCTTTGCCGGCAGCAATGCCGACCCGGATGATCCATCAGCATTGCCCATGTCAGTTCTGTGGACCCTTAATGAGTATTTTATAGCTGCCAATCCTTCAATTCAGACTATCTGGTTGGCAAATACAGGTTCAGCCGGTCTGATTAGAGATTTCGGCAATGATGAATTAAAGAACACCTATCTTCCCAAACTCTATAGCGGGGAATGGGCAGGAACCATGGATTTGACTGAACCTCAGGCTGGCTCTGATGTAGGTGACTCGACAACTAGAGCGATTCCAACGGACGAGCCTGGTGTTTACCTGATAAAGGGAACCAAGCAATTCATCAGCGGCGGCGAACAGGACATAACTGAAAACATTATTCATTTGGCCCTGGCCCGTGTTGAAGGCGCGGCCAAAGGTACCAAAGGTTTATCATTATTCGTTGTTCCCAAGTATTTGCCTGACGCTGATGGAAATCCTGGCGAGTGGAATGATATAAACTGTGCGGGGATAGAACATAAGATGGGTCACAGAGGGGCACCAACCTGCGTAGTAAATTTTGGTGAAGAAGGCACATGTAAAGGCTTTATTTTAGGGAACCCTCCGGGTGAAGACGGAGCGGGTGCGGGAATGATGCAAATGTTCAGAATGATGAACGAGGAACGCCTGATGAGCGGGCATTCTGGCTGTGCTCTGGCAGCTTCAGCCTATCATAACGCTGTTGAATATGCCAATGAACGTATTCAGGGGCGTCAAACTACCAATCCCAAAGCAGGAAGATGTAACATTATTAAGCATGAAGATATAAAACGCATGCTAATGTTCCAGAAATCACATATTGAAGCCTTCCGAGCCATGGTCATTTCAACCTTCTGGTGGATGGATATCCAGCATAACAGTTCAGATGCTGATTTAGTCAAAAAGTCCAGAATATTCACGGAAGTAAATACTCCCATAGTTAAAGCCTACTGCTCTGACCTGGCTTTGCAGTGTATTTCAGAAGCCCTGCAGATATATGGTGGTTATGGTTTTTCCGAAGAATACCCCGTAGCCGAAATTTACCGGGACGCCAGGATATATCCCATATGGGAAGGTACCAATTACATTCAATCCCTGGACCTGGTAGGCCGTAAGATGACCATGAAAAAAGGCGAGGTTTTTGGAGCATGGTTAAAGGACATCAAGGATTTTGTTAATGCCAATAAAGACGAGGCAGGCTTTGAAAAAGAGTTTGCGATATATACTGATGCAATGAAGAAATATGATGAGACTTTGAAGATACTGATGGCCTTGTTCGCTACACCGGGTATGGCTCAGCAATATGCTACCAGAGTTCTGCATGCTACTGGAAAGCTATGGGCAGGAAAGCTTTTACTGGAGATGGCTTTGATAGCGCAGAAGAAAATTGATGAACTGGGCAAAGACCATTTTGATTATGCATTCTATGCTGGCAAGGTAGCCTCAGCACGTTTCTTTATCAAGAATATCATTCCCGAAATAGGAGCTTTCCTGGAAGTGGCAAAAAATGCGGATACCACTGTGCTGGAAGTGGAAGAGGAGATATTTTTTGTTTAAGAATATCCGCCGGATTTGAAGGGGATTTTTGTTTTCGTAGTAGTGAAGTATTCAGGTGGATGTCCAAGCGCCTGGCTTATCTGGCTAATAATCTCAGGATTCTTGAAGATACTGCCCGGGAGGTGGCAATAGTCAAGGTTATGGTGGACAATGATTCACACAAAGCAGCGGAGATATTCATGTGTATCCACGGATCATATAGCTTAATGGAAGCTTATAAAAAATACTCTCTTGTTATTCCTTCCGCAATTTTAACTTGAACTTAAGAGAATAAGCAATTGAGAAATACAAAATAATATGAATTTTGCTGGACAGGGCCAAATTAATAAAAATGGGAGGTCAAAAAAATGTTTAATGATGCAGTTGTATGGAAAAAGGAAAATGGTATCTGTACTATTACCATGAACCGTCCCAAGGCCATGAATGCTATGAATGGCGATCTTTTAAACGGATTGGTGGCCGCGATTCAGGATTGTTATGATGAAAGTATACGCGCAGTAGTTCTAACAGGAACAGGAAACGCGTTTTGCCTGGGTGGGGATATTGCATTTGCGGAACAGTATGGTAATGGTGATATGCAGGCTTTCTTTAAGGATTTTACCCCGGCAGCGTCTCGATTAATCAGTGATATGAGACAGCTTCCCAAACCGATTATCGCTAGCATTAACGGTATATGTGCCGGTGCGGGTATGAGTTTTGCCGCAGCATGTGACCTGCGTATATGCCATAAAGAAGTAATATTCAAACAGGCATACACCGGGGTAGGTATTAACCAGGACTGTGGATTTACCCAGATGCTTCCTGTAATAGTAGGTCTGGGAAGGTACAGTGAAATGATATTCCTGGATGAAGTAATTACTGCAGATAAAGCATTGGAATGGGGATTTGTCAATAAAGTTGTAGCTCCCGAAGAACTGGAAGAAAAAACTGCTAAAATGGCGAAAAAATTAGCGGGCGGGGCTACCGTGGCTTTTGCCTATTCAAAAGCATTGGTAAACCGGGCCTTATTACCCTACCTGGAATGCCAGTTGGAAGGTGAACGTAATGGGGTTATAGCTTGCTCTGGCACTGAAGATTATAAAGAGGGAGTAGCTGTTTTCACCAGGAAGAAAAAACTTGCTGAATTCCAGGGAAAATAAAAGAGGAGGCGGACAGATGTCAATACTGAAATGGAAAGACGATTATAACAAGAAAAAAACCACTCATGAAGAAGCAGCCAAGGTTATAAAATCCGGGGATTATATTTCAGTACCACTGGCTGTAGGAGCATGCTCCGGCAAAATGCTGGATGCTATAGTTGACCGCCACGAAGAATTAAGAGATGTAATAATATCTGATTCCATGCAGATATATCCATCCAAGCTCTACGATCCCAAGTTCATGGCTGAGATTGATGGCAGGATAAACTATGCCCCGGTCTTTGGCATTGCAACTATTCGTAAAATGCATCAGTCCAAAGTAGCCGATTATTACCCGGCAACCACCGGCGACTGTGATGACAAATATGGGGAAAGATCAAATGTTATAGCATTGATGGTTAGCTCTCCCAATCGCCATGGATATGTTAATCTGGGACCGGTTTGCTTCTATACAGCAGGGAGTATCAGGTTAGGAAGAGCCAGGGGAAACCTGAGAGAGGTTATTGCAGAAGTCAATGATCAAATGCCTGTGGTCTATGGTGATAACTGGATGCATGTTTCAGAATTTGACCATATTATTGAAATGTCTGCCCCTATCCCTGCATTCCAGCGAGGAGAAGCCAGCGAAGTTGAAAAGGCCATCGGCCAGTATGCGCTGGAACTCATTAAAGACGGGGATACTATACAGATGGGATTGGGAGGTATTAGTGAAGCGGTTGCGGCAGGACTGGAAGGCAGAAAAAATCTGGGCATTGTAACCGAAATGTTACCACCGGCTTTACCACAGCTGGTAGAAAAGGGGATAGTGGATAACTCCAAAAAACCTCTCTATAAGGGTATCAGTGTAGCTTCATTCTGCGTGGGGGACCAGGAATTTTATGACTTTATAAGTGAAAACCCTTCCTGTAATATATTCCCGGGCTCTGCTACCAACAATCCAAGATTTATAGCTCAGCATCCCAATATGGTAGCCATGAATACGTCGCTTATGATTGACTTCAGCGGGCAGAGTACTGCCGAATCAATCGGACATACACATATAAGCGGTGTAGGAGGTCAACTGGAGTTTATTATTGGTGCCTACTGGTCTGATGGAGGCAAACCAATTAATATGCTGGGTGCTGCTCGGAAAAATGCGGATGGAAGTTTGATATCCTCAATAGTTCCGGAATTACCTGCGGGTACAGCAGTCAGTGTTCCGCGTATGTTTACCAACTATGTAATTACAGAATATGGAATTGCCACTCTGAAGTATAAGAGCAGGAGGGAAAGAGCTCTGGAGTTAATCAGCATTGCTCATCCTGATCTGAGGGGTGAACTGAAGGAAAGTCTAAAAACTCGTTTTTATCCCAATCCCTCAAAATAAAATAAAAAGAATTTATCCATGTGAATCAAGATATTAATATGATGCGAGAGCTGGTGGCCCAACAGTCCCCCTCACTTTTTTTCCATGTTAGGAAAGAAGGCTGCCAGCTCGAAATTTTTTTGCCTTTTAAGCCTCTCATTACTAAAGAGCAGTAGTAAATTATTAACAATGCAAGAAAGACAAAAAGCTTGACAATAGCTTTGAATTGCCGTTTAATAATGGAGATGATAAAAAAGGTCTTAATAATTTCAGTATTAAATAAGGAGCTGAATAATGTTAGATTTCACTAATTTCTGGTGCTTTCGACTTAATGTCCTGTCACGCAGAATAAGCCGCTTGTATAATAGCAGGTGTTTAAAATTTGGTATTACTGCCCCGCAATCTTTTGTGATTTTTGATGTAATGGATCATGAAGGAAGCAGCGTAAAAGACATTGCCAGCCGCATACAGCTGGACAGTCCCGCAGTTACCGGCTTGATTGACCGTTTGGTAAAAGAGAATTTGATTAAAAGAATAGAGGACCCGTCAGATCGCAGAAGTTTACAGATTAATTTAACACCCAAAGGACGGAACTTGGCTGAAGAGCATTTGGTGCCGATGGCTAATGAATTTAATGATTTTATCAGGAACAAAGTTGAACCGGAAATAGCAAAAATATTCCAGAACTCTCTTGATCTCATTGACAGGCAATTGATTAAAGAAAGCTAAGTATTTGATATATTTTAATATTCGAAACCGTCGTATCCCTGAATTATTCGATAATATCAGGGATTATTTTATTATTACAAAGCCCTTGACTGGCAAAGAAAAATAGTTTACATTTAAATTAATAACATATCAATTAAGGGGTTTGAAATGGATCCTGTATATGATTTTTGGTGTTTTCGCCTTGGAAGCATAAGCCGAAAACTCTATCGCACCTATAATAGTTTATATTCCCAGCAGGGTGTTACTGTTGGACAATCATTTGTTCTTTTCGATCTTTTATTCCATGAAGGCAGCAGTGTCAAAGACATTGCTGGCAGGCTGCAACTTGACAGCTCGGCTATTACCGGTCTTATTGACCGCCTGGCAAAAGAAGGGCTGGTGGAAAGGGTTCTGGACTCTGCTGACCGGAGGAGTCTGAAGATTTTTCTGACCCTACAGGGTAAGGAACTGGCAGAAGAAATTTTGCCTCTGGCAGAGGACTTCAATCAGCAGGTCAAGGGTGTGTTGGAATCTTCGGAAGCAGTTATTTTTGAAACATTGCTGCATAAGCTTGATGATAGATTGTAAAGCTTGCTTGGGAGGCGGGAAGAGTCAAGGACAGCGCTAATTTAAAAATGAGGAGGTAAATTATGGATTATTCAAATTACCAGACCTTGAAAGTGGAAAAAAAGGATAAGGGGATCTTGGTCGTAGCCTTAAATCGCCCAGACAAATTAAATGCCATGAACTCCAACATGATAGAGGAACTGAACGATTTATGGCTGAAATTAAAAAGGGATCTGGAAAGCCGGGTAGTAATACTCAAGGGCGAAGGAGAAAAGGGCTTTTGCGGAGGAATGGAAGTTAGTGATGTTATAACCCCTAAGGTTATGCAGGATATACCAGTCATGTATGATGTTCAGATGCCCATAGGAGAATTGCAGATAAATATGAGGAATTGTCCCCAGCCCATTATTTGTATAGTGCACGGAGCTGCTGTTGGAGCCGGCTTTAGTTTTGCCATGGCCTCGGATATCCGCATTATTTCCCCGGATACCAGATTTTCTGCTGCTTTTGTTAATGTCGGCCTGGCTGGAGCGGATATGGGCAGCAGTTATTTTCTGCCCCGTCAGATTGGAAGTGGAAGAGCCTATGAATACCTGTACACCGGAGCATTCATGAGCGCTGAAGAAGCTATGAGCCTGGGTTTTGCCTCGCGCTGCGTAGAAAGGGATAAACTGATGGATACTGCTATTCAGATTGCAGAGAACATAGCTAAAAAAGATCCCCTGGCTATGAAACTTACCAAAGAAGCAATAAACCAGAACCTTGATTGCGGAAGCCTGGAAAATGCCATAATAATGGAAAATCGGAACCAGAATATGATGATAAGCCATCTGGCTGGCAAGATGGCTAAACAGAAGTAAGAGTCTGAATTTAGCAAAACGAAGTTGATTATTATCTCTTGGTTTTGCTAAAATTTTATGCTATTAGGTAATATGTTAATTAATGAAGTATCAGGTTTATACAGGGGGGATGCCAATTATAAGAATATTTATTTATTTTTTATTCCGCTTCTTTGGCAACAGAGCTGCGAAGGATTGGCGATAAACGTCTTGAATCCATATATAGCAGTATTTTTGCCTTTATTCTGAATATATCGTATATTAAAATTATCAGACTATGGAATGACAAGATGAGGAAAAAAGCTTTGTTGGTTTTTCACATTAGAAAGGAGAGAAAAGATAATGGATTTTACCTTGAGCAAAGAGCAGCTATTACTTCAAAAGATGGCCAGGGATTACGCAGAAAAATTTATAGAACCAATTGCCCGGCAGATTGATGAAGAAAATAAGATACCTCAGGAAATAATTGAGGGATTGGGAGAGCTTGAACTTTTTGGCATACCATTTCCCGAAGAATACGGCGGAGCTGATGCTGGCTATGATGGTTACACGCTGGTTATGGAGCAAATATCCAAGGTTTCAGGAGGGGTAGCCATGACCATTGCAGCTCATACCCTGGGCTTGGGTGCAATAAGGTCTTTTGGAACCGAAGAACAGAAGAAAAAATACCTGCCGGCAGGCTGTAAAGGAAAAGAAATCGCTTCCTTTGCTTTTACCGAGCCGGGAACCGGTTCTGATCCTAAACAGCTTAGCAGTATAGCTGTTAAAGAAGGAGATTACTTTATCCTCAATGGGACCAAACGTTTCATTTCCAATGCTAATTACCCAGGTCCTATGGTCATCTTCGCAAAGGAGATGGAAAGTGGTGAGGTTACAGCATTTATATTAGAAAAATGGACTGAGGGCTATTCCATATCAGAGCCATGGGAAAAGGTGGGTCATAGGGGCGGTATTCTGGTTGATGTTTATATGAAGGATATAAAAATACCTGCCGAAAACCTTCTGGGTAAAGTCGGACAGGGTTTTCCCATTCTTCTTTTAGGAATTGCCCTGGGAAAAATCGGTACCAGTACAGCAGCCCTGGGAGCAACTCTGGCTGCTTATGAAGAAGGGGTTAAATACGCCAGAGAAAAAACCCACCGTGATAAACCCATAGCCAAATTCCAGGCAATTCAGTTAAAAATTGCTGATCTGGCTATAAAATATGAAACATCACGATGGTTATGCTATCGCCTGGGCTGCCTGGCCAACAATATCAAGGATCCAGCCCAGTTTGCCCGGGAAGCGGCACTTACCAAGGCTTATGCCGGCGACGTTGTAGTGGAAGCAGCCCATATTGCTATGGATGTACACGGTTCCTATGGGTTAATGAAGGATTATAAGGTTGAACGTATTTTACGGGATGCTTTAATAGGACCGCAAATTGAAGGTGTTTCTGATATGCAAAGAATGATTATTGCGGGAGCAGCCCTCAGGTAGATCAAAGGGTATGGATTTAGAGGATTAATCTCTAAGCATACGAAAAAGGGAGCTGAGACATGATGGAAAAATTTGATGCAATAGTAGTTGGGGCTGGGCTGGCTGGTCTGGCATCGGCATATACCCTGGCCAATGAAGGGATGGAAGTTCTGGTTCTGGAACGCGGAGACTATCCTGGAGCCAAGAATGTTACCGGGGGAAGGTTGTATGTAAACCCGGTGCGTGAACTTTTTCCGGATATATGGAAAAAGGCTCCGTTGGAGCGTTTTATTGCCAGCGAGGGAGTATGTATGATGGCTGGAGAGCGTTCGGTTAGCATTAATTATGCTGGAAATGAATTGCTGGAAGAACCCTATCAGAGTTTTAGTATTCTTAGAGCCAGGTTTGACCGCTGGCTGGCTAAACAGGCAGAGCGCAAGGGTGCTATGCTGGTAGATAAGAGCAGGGTTGACGACTTGATTTTTGAAGACGGCAAAGTGATTGGAGTAAGGGCTGCAGGAGATGAACTTCATGCCAATGTGGTTATTGCCTGTGATGGTGTCCTGTCTTTTATAGCAGAAAAAGCAGGCCTGCGCCGTAAGGTGGAAGCACCCAACTATGCTGTTGGTTATAAAGAAATCATTGAACTTGATCCCTCTCAAATTGAAGATCGCTTTGGCCTGGAGGGGAATGAAGGCAGTGCCAGAATGTATATGGGAGAAGTGACTAAGGGTAAATTCGGAGGCGGCTTTCTGTATACCAATAAAAGCAGTATCAGCCTGGGAATAGTTATTGGCATTAAAGACCTCATGGAGGAAAAACCATCAATCGAAGCCCCGGTACTTCTCGATGAATTTAAGCAGCGGCGTGAAATAGCCGGCCTTATCAAAGGTGGAGAAACCGTCGAATATTCTGCCCATGTAATACCGGAAGGAGGCTACAAAGCCCTTAACAAACTTTATGGTGACGGGATCCTGGTGGCCGGTGATGCTGCCGGATTGGCCATGAATATCGGTGTTACTGTGAGGGGAATGGAATACGCCCTGGCCTCCGGCTATTATGCGGCGCAGACTGTTCTCCAGGCAAAAGAAAAGGAAGATTTCAGTGCTGCTGCCCTTTCTCATTACCAGACTCAAATGGAAAGCAGTTTTATACTACAGGACTTTAAAAATTTCCAGGAAGCCCCACAGGTTTTAGAAAACCCGCGCTTTTTCAATCATTACCCGGAAATGCTGGGTAACATAATGAAAGATATCTATGAAGTGCCTGCAGGAAGTAAAAACCGGCTTTACCCGACTATCAAACAGTATATGGCTTTCAGCGAACTCTGGGCCATGTTAGGGGATATGAGGAAGGTGATGAAGATATGAGTGAAGCAATAGGATTAAAAGCCAAACTCGGTCTTGATGTTTTTAAGCATGACAAAGAAGCACATATAAAGATAAAAGACGGTATGCAAAAAGACCCGCGTTTAAAGAGAGCTATTCTGGTTTGTCCTGCCGGTCTGTACAGTGAAAATGAACAGGGAGAAGTGGAACTTACTATTGACGGATGCCTGGAATGCGGCACCTGTCTTATTGCCTGCGGTACTGAGGTGCTGGAATGGCACTATCCCAGTGGAGGAACAGGGGTTCAATTTCGTTTTGGCTAAACTGTCAGAAGTGAATTATAAAGAAACAGGAGTATTCATGATGCCTAACGTCTGAGAAATAATAAGGGAGTTGAAGATAGTGAATATTGTTGTTGCAATGAAACAGATACCAGACCTGCAGCAAATCAGGATCAGAAACCGGGAACCCGTACTGGATGCTGTACCCTTAACCCTGGGGAACATAGATAAAAATGCCCTGGAAGCCGCGGTAGCATTTAAAGAAAGCCATGGGGGAAAAGTAACCGTTCTATCAGCTGGCAGTGAAGACCTGGAAGATACCATAAAAGAAGCCCTGGCAGCTGGAGCTGATGAGGCTTTCCTGGTTTTGGATGATGAGCTGGATGGTGCTGATAGCGAGGCAATTGCAGGTATTTTGGGGGCTGCTCTTAATCGTATAGAAGATAAGGATTTAATAATCTTTGGCGAGGGCAGCGGGGATAACTATTCGGGACAGGTGGGACCCAGGGTTGCAGAGATACTTGGGATACCCCTGGTTACTTATGCCAGCTCTATTGAGATTAATGATAAAACCGCCAAAGTAGTTCGTTCACTGGAAGACTGTGAAGAAATAATTGAACTTACTTTACCGGCAGCAGTCAGTGTACTCGCTGGTATAAATGAACCGCGTATCCCGTCGGTTACCCAGATCCTGAAAGCCGGCAAAAAGCCCAAAGAGATTCTGGAAATGGATGACCTGGGTCTGGCTTTAGCTGAGAAGCAGGTAATTACGCTAAGCAATCTGGCTCCTGAGAGCGAACGAAAACAGATATTGCTTAAGAGTGCCGATGAACTGGTTAAGGCCCTCAGCAGCCAGAGTCTGATTGGGAGGTAGTTAAAAATGGCAGGAATATTAATATACAGCGATAAAAATGACTATGCACTCGAACTGCTAACAGCAGCCAGGATTATAACAGCTTCTTCAGGTCTGGATGTCAGGGCGCTTAGCATAAACAATGACAGCCAGGCTGAGGCCCTGGCGGGAGCAGGGGCTGAGGTTTGCAAAATAAATAATACCGCTATTGCTTTAGCTGATGCTTCAGCACTGGCAAATGCTATAAAACAGGCTGTGGAAAAACTCGATATCAATACGATTTTACTCTCATCCAATTTAAGGGGCAGGGAACTGGCCGGGAGACTGGCCCAGATAATAGGAACTGCCTGTTTAACGGGGGTATCCGCCGTTAAACTTAATGGAGATAAGCTTGAATGCCAGCGTAATGCCCTGGGAGGAGCGACAGTAGCTACTCAATATATTGCGACAGAGAAAAAGGTAATAGCTATTGTCCCCAGAAGTTTTGAGAAGGCACCTGCCGGGACTGGCAAGATAAGTGAACTGGAAGTGGATGTGCAGGCAACACCTGGACTAAAGCTGGTGGAGACCAAAGCCAAAAGCGAAGACAGTGTCGATATTGAAGCTGCCGAGGTGCTGGTAGCAGTAGGACAGGGATTAAACAGTAAAGATGACCTGCCTATGGTGGAAGCACTGGTTAAAGCTCTGGGAGGAGAACTAGCCTGTTCCAAACCTGTAGCCACTGATAAAAAATGGCTGTCGGAAGAAAGAATTATAGGGCTTTCAGGTAAGAAATGCAAACCCGAACTGGCAGTCCTGCTGGGGATTTCGGGACAGGTGCAGTTTAATGTGGGCATAAGGGACGCGGGGACTATTGTAGCTGTGAACTCCGACGAAAATGCCTATGTTAATAAGATGGCGGATTATGTTCTGGTGGATGATCTGCATAAAGTGGTAGCTGAATTGAATAAAATACTGGCATAAAGAAATAGCAAAATTAACGGGGTGCAAGCAGGGAACGATTCTTGTTTGCACCCTGGTTTATGCTACAATATTATATAAAACCTCCTCAAAATTAGCAGAAAGGTTGTTTTACATGACTTTATCCTTGGGCCTTTTTGCCGGGATTATTTTTTTTGTTTATTCTGTTTACTTTATTAAAATTATCAAAGGGACCCCGGAAGACTTTGAAGGAGAAATACTTGAGTCCCTGGCTGAATGGATGATAAGCAAGGGGAGTGCCAGCAAGGGTCAGATGTGGATTTTGCTTTTATTGTCGGTATTGCTTGAAGTAGCATATTTTACACTGGTGTTTTATGGAATCAACAATCTGACAATAATAGTGTTTACCCTGTTTTTTGCTGTTATAGAAATGTATCATCTGGCAATGCTCTCGCATTCCCTTAACCGCTTTTTTAAAGGGAAAATTGTTATAAAGAAAATATTTAACTGGAAACTTGAACGACTCAGTGCGATGTTATTTTTTACCCATTCCTTACTCATCCTTTTGTTGCTCATCTTTTTTTAAGTTCTCTGTTGGTTTGAGAAACCTGAATAATTCCTGAGATGTTTCAAAATCATAATACCTTTTTCTAATGGCTTCTCTGGCTTTTTGCTGGAAATCAATGGATAATAGTACCAGATATAATACCAATAGTAGGAAAACACTTATCAGGAAAATATAAAGCAATGGTGACACTGTAAACACAACCTCCTCAAATGATGCTTATTTAATTGGTGCGCATAAGCCAGAGACTACGCACTAAGGGGAATTTTTGACACGGGCTC
>JAHDSE010000158.1 GCA_018432955.1 Syntrophomonadaceae bacterium | reverse complement strand
TCCTTCCTTATATAAATAGATAAAAAAAAGAAGAGAAAAGAAATAAGTTGCAATTGAACGCCATATTTCTTGTTTTACAATATCATCGATTTTCATGGCCCTACCATCACCGAGCTATTGGATACTTTAAAATCAAGTTTTCACTTTTCCAGTTTTAAACAATCCTTTATGAGTTTTCCGGCCAATAAATTCGAAACTTCAGTGATTTTCATAACGACAAGAGATATTCCAGGGAATTTATCCACTGAATTTTGATCTGCTTAATATTTTCTAGAACCTTCCCTTTGGTTTCAATCTCGAAGTTCCCTTTTAAATTTCCTTTTTTATTTTGATAGCATATAGATTGTCAAGTGAATACGATGTTGTTCAAATAATAGCTATCATGGTTGTTTCTTTCCCTCCATCGGCAGTAACCTTTATTTGTTCCTCGGACATATTTTTATTAAGCAAATCTTCAAAGTTCATTGTAACTACTTCTGCTCCTTCAGGTATATCAAACACAAATTCGGAATCCTGAACTCCGGTGTTAATCTTTAAGTTTTGAATCTCGATTTCCATTCTTTGCTTACCCTGGTAAATTTCATACTTCAGGGGTATCCAGGTTTCTTCATCAACCCAGATATTAATCTCGTCAATCAAAATGCTTTCTTCTCTTCCCTCTTTCGGTTTCGCTTCAAGGAAATATACAATTCTCCCATCAATCGTATCATTCCCATGCACAGAAATATTATATTCACTTAAAGTATCGTTAAAGAGCTTGAAGTAATCAATTTCGAATTGATACTCTTCAGGAACTATTATTTTCTGGACAACATTTGTTTCGGGATCGTACAACCACTCAATTTTTCCATCGTAAATCATTACACTTTCATTCTCTGTCCCTTTTGTAATTGTTTTCTTCATATTCGGCTTTTTGTACATGATATCAAATTCACTTTCCTGTGTTTTCTCTCCTTCAAAATACGTCGTCATACAAAGAGTATATGAAGAATCCTCAATGCTGTTTTCTTTTTCCTGCATCTTTGCTGCAATTTCTTCTGCAATCAGTTCAGTGTCTTCTGCGTCCGATTCATTCATGCAACCAGATGTAAAAACAATACAAATTATCAAAAAAAGCATAGAAACAATTTTCTTCTTTATCATATTCCTCATTCCAAATATTAATTAGCCTCAATTTGGCTCTGTAGAAAACCTATCTAAACCAGCTTCAAGAGGCTGAAGATAGATAAGCAAAAATGAAGATGGACTGTCTACCCGAAATTAAAATTTTATTCCGGTAGCATCAAAGAACGCATCTTCCAATGAGAGAGAGTTTTCTATAAGTTTGAAAACTTTGCCTCCACTTTCAACAATTAATCTGTTTATTTCTGGTTTGAAATCTATTCCGGAGTTTACATAAATATCCAGAGTATGTTCAGCTTTCAATTCGGTTTTTACTACGAATTCCAGACTTTCAATTAAAGAAATCATTTCAGATGAGAGATTGTAGACCCCAACCGTAATAACCCCATTTGACTCTAAGTGGCGGATTTTTTCAATTGCACTTTCAGCAATAAGCTTGCCTTTATCCAGAATTCCGACATGGGTACAGATTTCCTGTATTTCCAGAAGGTTATGGGACGAAAGAAATACCGTGATTCCCTTGTTATTGCACTCACGAAGAATTTGCCGGATTTGCCGGATTCCAACAGGGTCAAGGCCGTTTGTGGGTTCATCAAGGATCAGTACTTTTGGATTATTCAAAAGAGCCTGCGCAATTCCCAGTCGTGTTTTCATACCATGGGAAAAAT
The DNA here is from genome assembly GCA_018432955.1 of Syntrophomonadaceae bacterium. GTDB lineage: Bacteria > Bacillota > Syntrophomonadia > Syntrophomonadales > Syntrophomonadaceae > SV3-B162. The sequence goes on along the minus strand of JAHDSE010000158.1, from coordinate 2,693 downwards.
AGCCCACCCTTTTGAAAATTTCATTGCCAAGTCCAACCTGGTCCAATAAAACCCTGGATTGTTCCACGCTTTCTTTTTTGCTCAGGCCTTTCAATCTGCCGTAATAGATCATGTGGCTTAAGGCAGTCCGTTCGTCGTAAAAACCGGAATCCTGGGGGACCAGTCCCAGAATCTGTTTAATCTTTCCTGATTCGGAAGAAAGGTCCATGCCATCAACAAAAACTTGCCCCTGCGTAGGTGTTGAAAGCCCTGAAAGTAATTTTATTGTAGTTGTTTTTCCGGCACCGTTCTGGCCCAAAAAACCATAGATACTCCCTTTTTCTACATTTAGGGAAAGATTTTCGAGAACAAAACGAGAGCCGTATTTTTTGTACAGGTTTTTGGTAGAAATAGCCGCGGAAATTATAAATCCCTCCTTTTAATGGCCAGCAAACTCATGGATAAAAAGACCAGTATGTACAGGAACATTGAAAACAGGCTTTCAAAAGCCGTGAGGTATCCAGCTCCAACCGGGAAGCCTTTCATGAACTCCATATTTTTAATCCCGTAAAAGAAGGGGGTGATATATTTCAGATAACTCTCATTTCCCTGTAAAATGAAAAATATCAAAATCCCAAGAAAGACCACGGACATTGTAAATGAAATTTTGTTGTTTGCAGACAATGTTGAGATGAATAAAAAAATACCTATGAAGCATCCCAGATAAAGGCTTGAGGAAATCCAGAATAAAATAATACTTTCGAACTGAAAGGCATTTCCTGTGGAATACTGATATATCAGGCTTATAAGTGCAATTCCGGAGGAAGCGGACATAAATACCAGAAATAGAAAGAAAAATTTCCCTAAAATAAAAGATGACCTCTGGACCTTGGAGAGAATGTATCTTACCGACCCTGTTTCAGTTTCGCTGCTTACGATATCAAAAGATGATATCAAAGTCATAAAAGGTCCGATAGACAATACTACAATATACGAAATCAAAATATACGGGATGCCCCCGGAATTCGAAAACAAAAAAGAGATGTAAGTACTGAAGCGCATTGCCAGAAAACAAAAAAAGATAAATATTCCACCAAAAAAGCATACATACTTGCTTTTTGAACCTCTCAATATTTCATCTTCCCCAATAATCCGTATTTCCGAGAAATTCATAATCTTCAACCCTGTTCACTTCTGCTCAGGCTGCAGGTAACAAATGCTCCGAAGGATCCGATCATCGAATAGAAAAAAAACAGAACGAGCAAAGATCCAATGAAAACAGATACAGCCACACCTCCGGATTGTAACACAAGCTTTCCATCGGAGGTAAGCAAAAAAGTTACAATCCAAGCAATAAGGTTGTACGTAAATATTGAAAGAAAAGCATATTTTACCGAGCCTTTGCCTATGATTTTACCAATTAATGTACCTACAATAATTGCACCTATAATCCCTCCGTATATCGGATCAAACTCTAAAAATTCAAAAAATTCGAATAATACAAGCCCAACCATTATCCCTATAAATAATAAATTTCCAGTTTTCATGATATCACATTCAAAAAAATGCTGGGTTTTAAACCCAGCAAGATATAGACTTAACCTAACAAGATATAGACTCAAGAGTACTGATCAATAAAGTCCTCCGCTTCATTCAGCAAATCAACCAGTTCATTGTACAGCCAGCTGGGAATCTGAGAAACCCAATCATATAAAATATCCCATATGGTGTTTAAAGCAAAATCTAAATAATCCATTCCTCTTGATATATTATTGTTTCTGAATGCATCAGCAGCTTCAGAGAGTTCATCTTGAGCATCTTCAATTCGATCGTCATCGATAACCTCATCCAGCACCCAAAGTGCTGCAATCAGCCCATCACAGATATTTTCACCTAGCTCTCCAACTACTGATTTCGGTGTTATTTGACCGTTGCTATCAATAATGAATCCGTCTGCTAGTTCTTTCTCTGGCTGTGCCGTCACAGCTGGCACAAATGCCATGCTCACCAATAGCATTGAGGCAAGCAATACACTCAACATAAATTTTTGGTTTTTTATTATCATTTGTTTTACCTCTTTTATTTTTGTTTAAGAGGCAAGGAACAAACCTTAAAATAGCTTTAAAGTAATCTGTTTCTTGCCTTTGGGCACGCAGGATTCAGGGGAGGGCTCAATCTTTACTGAATCCTGCAGAACATTCCCACATTCGAAAGATCCATAATCCTTTAAAAGTTTTATGTGTAAACTCTCAAACAATCAGGCATAAGAGAAGAATACAAATCTGAAATAAGTTAAGAGAAAAATAGTTTGAGAACTTGCACAGAAGTTATAAATAATGTTACTTACAGCCATCGATTTGTGTCTGCATCTTCGATGTTTGGATATTCCTTTTAGGAAAAAATAGCAATATTTTTTAAGACACTATATTTCTCTATGGTAAGAATTGAGTAAAACTGAAATCTACAAGATTTTCTAGCTCTTAGTATCGCTACTAACTACTTTTTAGTTATAAAATGAGAAAAGCCGGCTCCAATAGGGAAAGTCGTAAAATAAGCAGTGTGATCAGTACAAGGGGAATCTCACTTTATTATTGAAGCTGCAATCAATATTTAATTCCTTATTCCAAAATAAGGCAGGTTAGAAGTTCAAGAAATTAGGAATTGAAAAAACAAAAGTATTCTGATACAAAAAGAAATTCTAGTAAACTTTTCTA
>JAHDSE010000059.1 GCA_018432955.1 Syntrophomonadaceae bacterium | reverse complement strand
GCGCTTCCATGGGTGTTACCCTCTCTGCCCACAGCTCACTGTGTGTATGGCCAATACTGCATCTGGCCAATGAAGAACAGAAACAACGCTGGATTCCCGCTCTGGCCAGAGGTGAAAAACTTGGAGCCCTTGGACTTACCGAACCCAATGCTGGTTCTGATGTCGGAGCTACTGCTTGTACAGCTGTTAAAGATGGCAATAATTATATCGTAAATGGTACCAAAATATTCATTACCAATGGATATTATGCTGATACCTATGTAATCCTGGTACGTACCGGTGACAAGGATGCCAAGCACGGCAACAGCAGTTACCTGGTAATAGATAAAGGAACTCCGGGATTCAGTTTTGGCAAGAAAGAGCTGAAAATGGGTATCCGCTCCTCAGCCACCTATGAGCTGGTTTTTGAGAACTGGATAGTTCCTGCCGAAAACCTGATCGGTAGCGAAGGTGACGGCTTCAAACAGACCATGCAGGTATTGAATGGCGGCCGCGTAGGAATTGCCGCACAGGCTTTAGGTATTGCAGAAGGAGCTTTCCGTCAGGCTTTAGCTTTTGCTCTGGAGCGCAAACAATTTGGCAAACCCATATTCGTTAATCAGGGCGTTTCCTTTAAGCTGGCTGATATGGCTATGAAAATACAGGCAGCCAGGAATCTGGTTTATGAAGTAGCCTGGAGAGAAGATGCCGGATTATCCTACCAGATGCAGGGAGCTTTTGCCAAGTGCTATGCAGGAGATGTTGCCATGCAGGTTACCACCGAAGCAGTCCAGGTACTGGGCGGATATGGTTATACCCGTGAGTACCCGGTAGAGAGAATGATGAGAGATGCCAAGATCACTCAGATTTATGAAGGAACCAATGAAATTCAGAGAATTACCATTGCCGGTTGCCTGAAGAGAGGCGAAACTTCCAATTACGAGTATTAAAAAATAGTGTTCCCTGTAAAAAGCGGAACTCATCTCTGAGTTCCGCTTTTATTTCCTTATGAAGCACTGTCGTTCTGCTCTCCTGCTTTAGCCTTTACCTTCGATACAAGTAGTAGGCAGCAGGAATTAAAAGCAAGGTAAGCAAGGTTGAATATAACAGCCCCCCGGCTATACAGATCGCCAGTGGCTTGAATAATAGATTATTACCCAGAGCCAGCGGCATAAGCCCAAAAAAGGAAGTTCCGCTTGTAAGCAAAATCGGCCTTAAGCGCTGATAAGCCGCCTGTCGTACTGCATCATTCAGCATTATTCCTGCTTTTATTTTTTGTTCCATGAATTCTACCAGTATAAGTCCATTTCGCAGCACTACCCCGGCCAGACTCACCACTCCCATCAGGGCCATAAACCCCAGGGGAGTGCGGGTAAAAAACAGGCTGTAAAGAGCCCCGGAACTGCTTAACAATACGGTCACCAGGATAATCATGGCTAATACCAGAGAGTTAAACTGTAAAACCATAAGCAGCAAAAGCAGTAAAAGGACCACCATGAATATCTTTCCGATTTCTATAAATGCCTCGGAACGGGCAGCATTTTCTCCGGTATATTCCAGTCGGGTTTGCGGGTATTGCTGGAGCAGTTCTTCCAGAGCAGCAGCGGTTTCTGCCTGGACATTTGCAGCTTTGGTATTACTGTCCAGCCAGGCGCGAACAGTATTGCTGCGCAGTCCATTGTAATGAGTAATCCGGCTTGATTCCGATTCAGCCTGTAGAGTAACTATTGAATCCAGGGGGACTGCCTGGCCGGATTCATTGAACAGCAGCATCCGGGACATGTTCTGGCTTATGCCCTTTATCTCTTCGTTGTATTTCAGGCGAATATCCATGAGTTTCTCTCCATTGTCAAATTCGCCTATTTTTATTCCTTCTCCATAAAGAAGCAGCGTTTCCCCCAGTTGATTCTGTCTTACTCCATGCAGACGCATGGATTCCCTATTAGGCAGAAACAACAGTGATGGAGACGATGCTCCCAGATCATCATTAACCGTAAGTATTCCGGGCTGTGACAAAAGCAACTGCCGCAGTTCATCACTAAAATGCTGCAGTTCATCCAGGGAATTACCGGTCAAGCGCAAAGCCATTGGGGCACCTATCGGGGGGCCTGACTCAACCACCGAAAAGGTAAACCGTGCTACCGGGAACGCCCTGTTTAACTCGCGATTTAAATGGTCTTTAATCTGACGCGCTTTGACTTCTTTACTATCTACAAAAACCAGCATATTAGCACTATTGCCTCCCAGAGCAGTAGCACTGCTCATTCCAAATATCCTTGGCATAGCAGTAGCATAAAACGTACTAAGCTCCCGCACCCCGTTTTGCTGCAGTATATAATCTTCTATCCCCCCAACTATTCTCCTGGTCACAGCAAGAGAATTTGAGCCGGGCAGTTCGATTTCTATAAATATTTCTTCCCTCTCCACATCCGGAAAAAATTCCTTGGGCACCACGGGAATGAGCACATAAGCAAGCAAACTCAAGAGCAGACAAGCGGTCATATAATGCCAGGGTTTATGTAATACTTTAGGCAGGATAGTATTCTGATAGTAATGCTGCAGTCGAATTAAGCCTTTATCCAGCCAGCCATTGTGCGATTTCCTGTTTTCCTTTTGCAGGCGTTCCTCCAGCCAGAAGCGATATGCCGGAGTAAAAAAAAGCGCCACCAGGGTTGAGAATATGACAGTAGTAACTATCACTGCCGGCAGTGGTCGAATAAATTCGCCTGCACTGCCGGAAAGAAAAGCCAGCGGTAAAAAAGCCAATACTATGATCAGGGTAGATACAATAACAGAACTGGCTACCTCACGGGTACCCTCTACAGCTGATATTGCAGGACTGTTTTGCTCAATACGATAACGGCCAATATTTTCATTGACCACAATAGCATCATCAACCAGAATCCCCAGAACAATAATAAAAGCAATCAAGGAAATCTGATTCATATCCACATTGAGCAGCGGCAGCATCATGATCCCCCCGCACAAAGCCAGCGGAATAGTAAGTGCAACCCCCAGAGAAGCATAGCGGTTTAATCCTGCCGATGAAATAAGCACCACAAAAAACATTGCGAGTAAGAAAGCTATACCCAGACTATAAAACATTTTGGAGATAGCTTCTGCCTGGGTATATACCTGGAATAGTTCCACACCTTCCGGCAGTTCCTGTTCCATGTTCTTGATCAGCACAGAAATCTGCCGATCCACTTTGACCAGATCTATACCCGAATCAGCAAAAAAGCTCAGTGAAACAGCAGGTTTTCCCTGATAAGTCACTATCTCCCGTTCAGCCTTAAAAACCTCCTGCACCTCAGCAATATCACCTAAAAACAGTGCAGAGTCGCCCACCTTAACCGGCAAAGGCAAATCAAGCAAATCAGCCAGCTCTGCTGAGCGTTCGATACGCAACTGATAAATGCTTTCTTCCATATTCCACTTGCCCGGTGGGGATGGGCTGATTTCTTGCTGTAGAATATACATGAGCTCAGCTGGAGAGAGACCAGCAGCCAGCATCCTGGACGGGTCTACTGCCAACTGTATTTCTCTCTCCGGCATCCCCTGTATTTGTACCCGGCTTACACCCTCCAATTGCCTGAGAGAATTCTCCCATTTTTCAAGAAAGGAATCAAGCGAATATAGTTTCCCCTCCTCCTCGGCAAGCAGCTGGTAAATGGAAACCCCCTGCATTTGCAGGTCTTTTTCCATCAATGGTTCCAGCACTCCCTCAGGAAAGTCGGCCCTGGCAAGTTCAAGCTTTTGCTGCACCTGATTCCACAGCTCGGTATTATCCCGCCTGCTTTCAGCCTTCACAGTTATTTGTGATAAACCCGGCTGAGAAAGGGAGCTTGTTTCCTTAATATCACTAATACCCGCCAATTCCCCTTCGAGTTTTTCAGTTACATATTGCTCGACCTGAAAAGCAGTAGCTCCAGGATATAAGGTCGTAATTACAGCCATAGGATGTTCAATAGCGGGTATTTCCCTCCGGGGAAGCTGATACAGAGTTATCAGACCGCTCAGCAATATGAGTATTGCGGTAAGTCCCACTAGCAGGGGACGCTTGATTATCTTCTCCAGCATAAACTAACGTCCTTCCTTTATTACAACTGCTTCCCCATCCCGCAGACGATGTAAACCTCCAGTCACTACCAGGCTTCCAGGCTCGAGTCCAGATACGGCCATTCTGTCACCTTCGGCTAATATCAGGTTCACCTTTTGCCGGTATACCCGTTCATCTTTCACTATATATACATAGCAGTTATCTCCTCCGGCAATGGCCTGAGCCGGTATTAAGACCTGTTCTTCGGTTTCCAGACGATATTTGACCTGCGCCATGCTTCCGGGGAACCAGTCCAGTCTGGGATTATCGAGCCGAAGTTCGATAGCTGTACGTTCACTTCCCTGTCTGCCCAAAATATTAATATTCTTTATAATAGCCTCCCTTGAGTCACCATGGCACTCAACCTGTAATATGTCACCTTCCTGCCAGGCCTGCACTTCATCACGAGGAAGCTCTATATGTATAAGCAGGGTCTCCATCTTTCCAGCTCGAAATACTGCCTGTCCGGCATTTACATACTCTCCGACACTTACCAACTGTTCCGCCAGCCACAGGTTATCCGGGGCACTTAGCTCAAAATTGCTGCTGTTCAGATTGTTTTCCTGCTCCTTGATTAGTGCCAGCTTAAGCTGTCCCTGGGCCTGTTCCAAATCGCGGCACAACAATTGCCATTCCAATTCGCTTTTATCCAGCTCCACCTGTGATATAGCTCCCTGGCTGGCAAGCATTTGTTGGCGCTCCACATTCTTCTCAGCTTCCTCAACACGTTTTTCTATTTTTTCCACCTGGCTCCGGGCTATTTCAAGTTCTTGAACAGAACGTTGTCTGGACAGAATCTCGTTCTGGTTTTCCAGCAAAAGCAACTTTTCTCCCGCACTGACCTGCTCTCCTTCATGGTGATATAATTGCCGGACATAAGCAGATACCTGGGCACAGATATACTGTTCGTGATCCATTTCCAGCATGACATCGCAAAGCTTATTTATAAGCAATTTTTCTTTTTGGGCTTCTATAACCGTCACTGTCGGCCTAATATTATCTCCGGCATCATTCCCCTGACCACAGCCGGACATGCAGGCCATAAAAAAAAGCCCTGCCAAAGCCAGTGTCCATTTTCGCATTCTCCTTATCCCCCCTGTGACTCTGTCTGATTTTTGTCTCTCTATAAATCATACCTAATCTGACATCATTTTGGCTAATAATATGATAAATGAGTAATAGAGCAAGCAGATTAGAAAAAGCCAGCAGTTACTACGTAACATTCGGATTACGACAGCATGGAGAAATCCCTTAAAAAAAAAAGGACGAGTGTTCCTCAACCTTAAAGAGCACTTATCCCTTTTATCCAGATGCCAAAGTTCTATACGCTATCGTTTATACTACAAATAATTTGACAAAATTTTGTATAAGAAATCTAAATAAACATACCTGTTCGTCTTATTCAAGGCCAATTTCTTCGTCGGTCAGATAACAAGCCGGGTCAGATTCCCAGAAATCTCCGGTCACAGCTTCCCCACGTGTTCTGAAGTTGCCATTGCAAACATCCAGGTATTGACATTTGGAACACCGGCCTTTTAAGAGTGGTTTACGGTTTTTCATGCCGGCCAGAATGGGGTGTGAGATATCAGTCCAGATATCAGCGAATTTGCGTTCGCGTACGTTGCCAAAGGTAATATGCTGGGTAAATTGGTCCGGGTGAACGTATCCGGAAGGATCGATCGCGCCGAAGGCAATTCCTGAACGGTTGCCTCCGTTCATGCTGATTAATTCTTTTATAGCCTGTGCTCTTTCGGGGTCTTCTTTGAGAGTACGCAAATACAAATATACTCCGTCACAATGATTGTCGACAGTGAGAATTTCCTTTTTTAGCCCCCGTTTTTCGAAGTCGATGGTACGGCGAATAATAGTCTCCATAGCCTGCCTGGACTCTTCCGGGCTGACATCCTCATCGACCATCTGGTTGCCTCGGCCTGAATACACCAGATGATAAAAGCAGACCCGGTTAATCTTCTCTTCCTCGATGAAATCAAATATATTATCCAATTCGGCCAGGTTATGACTGTTTATAGTAAAACGCAAGCCAACCCGCTGCCCTACGGCCACGCAATTCTGTATCCCGGCCATGGCCGCCTCGAATGCTCCCACCTTTCCACGGAATTTATCATTCACTTCACGTAAACCGTCCAGTGATATACCAACGTACCCCACTCCGATATCCTTTATCCGCTGAGCCATCTCCCGGCTTATCAATGTCCCGTTGGTAGAAAAGGTCGGACGAATGCCTTTGGAGCCAGCGTATTCGGCCAGTTCAAAAATATCCGGTCGGATCAAGGGTTCCCCACCAGAAAACAAAAGAACCGGCACCTTGAATTCAGCCAGATCATCAATCATTTGTTTGGCCTCTTCAGTACTCAGTTCATCTGCATATTTCCTGGCCTCTGAATCCATGTAGCAATGGACACAGCGTAAATTGCAGGTCCGGGTGGAATTCCAGACCACCACTGGTCCTGAAGCAGTAGTCGTACCATCACTCGCCCCCCTGGAAGCATGGTTATAGCGCAGACTATCTCCAAAGTATTCATCATCGAAAAGTAACTTGCTTATACTGATCATTGTCTTCTCCTTTATTCAAGGTATTTTATACTTTATATATTACATTATCTTATATTGCTTTGAAATAAGTAATTATCTCCTCCTACTGTCAACATTAAGAGAATATGTCATGTGGGAATGTTTCCGTTAGTAAGTCCCCCCTTGCTCAAAATGCACCCCTCGTTTCAAAAGGAGCGCATCTTTACGCGAAAAGGAGTAAAAAAATGTCCATCAAAAGCAAGGCAAAAGCGTCCTTGCCAGCAGCATAAGCTTAAATACTTATGCTGGCCGTAAGAATATACCGATCATCCAGGTCATCAATATTTATAACGTTGAATCCTGCCTGCTCAAACATAAACATCATCTCATTTTTATCCGGCAGAAGGTCATTACCCACCACACCGCCAAGAGAACGGTGCATAGCATTCAGTTCTTCCCGGCTGCTGAGATGGCAGATAATCACCCGGCCGCCAGGCTTGAGAATTCTTGCCATTTCACTTGCAGAGGCTGCTTGATCCAGGAAGTGAGGGAAACAAGAATTACAGATAAGCACATCGAAAGTGTTGTCCTTAAAAGGAGAAACTGTTATATCTCCCTGAATATAATCAATATTCTCTTCCCCGTTCTTCATTTTTGCCAGCGACAGCATTTCCTCAGCCAGATCAAAAGCGATAATTTTCCCGGACGGTCCCACGATTTCTTTCAGAAGGGGGAGCATCACCCCTGTTCCGGTTCCCACATCCAGAACCGTACTACCGGACTCAAACTCCAGAGTTCCAAATATTTCCTGCAATTTCTCATGAGGTTTATGCTCCATCATCTGATCCCAGATAACTGCTTTTTCGTTAAAATAGGCACGATGTTTCTCAGACATAAGTTCCCCCCATTTATCTTATTTCATTGATATTCCCTTTAATTCCAGCCAGGGGGCCTCAGCGGTTATCTCATACCCCTGGACATTGTTCCTGGCAGCTACGATTTTCTCTTCATGCACTATGTAGAATGCCGGCAGCTCATCCAGGACCATGTTCTGTATATCTTCGTAAATCTGCTGTTTTTGTGTTTCATCGTTTACACTTTCACCCTGCATAACTAGTTGATCGTATTCAGGATTATTGTAATGACTGGTATAATTCCTGGAAAAATGCATTTTAACGTGATGCGGATAAGGTCCCCAGACAAAGTAGCCTGTCCGCATTATCATATCAAAGTCTCCTTCTTTTTCCAGCGCACTTAAAGCGGCTGTTTCCAACTGTTTGATTTCAACATCAAAACCGACTTCACCCAACTGAGCCTGGCAGGCTTCGGCTATCCTCTGTTCACGGGGGCTCCAGGACTGACCTACCAGCATAGTCACATGCAGCTGTTCTCCGTCTTTTTCCAGGATGCCATCACCATTTTCATCTGTCCAACCGGAAGCAGCCAGCAGAGATTGTGCATTTTCCTGGTTCTGGCTGTACAGGTCAAGATCCTGGCTGCTGTACATCATAACCGGCGAATAAAGCCGCCCCTGAGCGGCTAAGCCAATGTTATCCAGGATGTTTTCAACAATTCCCTCGGTATCGATAGCATTGGCCATTGCCTTTCTGACATTCAAATCGTCAAAAGGTGCTCTGGCACAGTTAAATTGGAGAAAATCGGTAAAAGTAGTCAGTTTTCTATATACAGTGATATCCGGATTTTCTCCCAGACGGGCAACATCACTCTCCGGTATCTTGATACTCATATCTACATCCCCTGAATCCAGGGCCATAATACGGGTGGAGGCTTCAGGAATTATCTTGAATATAATCTGGTCCAATTTAATTTCATTACCCCAGTAATCTTCATTTTTATCAAGTACTACTTCCTGTCCTTTGCTGTAGCTGGTAAATTTGAACGGGCCGCTTCCTACCGGCTCTTGGAATTCACCGGCAGAATCAATACTGCTGGGACTTACCACCGGCCAGGCAATATGTGTCAGATAAGTGGGCAAGGGCATTGGTTTAACACAGGTAAATTTAACCGTATAATCATCGATTGCCTCGACCTTTTCAATCTGCAGTGTTTTAACCGTAGTTACATAAGCCCGGCCCCCATAAGAATATACAACTGCTTCTGATGTAAAGGGCGTACCATCATGGAATTTTACATCTCTTCTAAGATTGAAAGTCCATACTTTACCATTTTCCTGAGCTTCCCATGACTCCGCCAGGCCGGGTGTTAAATTTAGATCCTTATCAAGACGTACCAGAGTCTCATAAATCTGTGACCAGGCAAAACGGGCATCACCGTCAGGGAATTTCACTATATCCCAGGTATTGATGTCTGTACCGATAGCTACTTTCAGAACCTGCTCCTGTTCTTCTGTCTGCCCCTGTTTGCCGCATCCTCCGAGTATAAGAACAACACTCAAAACAAGAAGTAAAAAGACCGTCCATTTGTTTTTCTTCACCTGCAACACTCCCTTTATTTTTGTCAGATAATGACTGCTTATTTGCGGGCGACCAGTATATTAGAAGCATTATCACCCACCGTCAGCATGCCTTCTATCTTAAAGCCTATTTTCTCCAGCATCTCTGTCGCTTCCCGATAAGTATACACATGAGAATCACTGTTGATGATTTTGCATTTTAGTGCAAATAGCGCTGCCCGTCGCGATTTGGTCCTGGATTCATCCAGGAACCAGAGCTTGTAAAAAAGATACCCCCCTTTGCGCAGAGCACGGTAGGCTTTGGCAAATACTTGTTCTTTCTGAGCCGGGACTACCGGATGTAAAATATCAAATGCAAGTATAATATCCTGATTGCCAGGTAGTTCATCTTCATAGAAATTGCCGGGGCAAAAATAAACCTCCCTTTCGAATATTTTCACATATTCTTCGCTTACTTCTCTGACTTGAGGCAGGTCAAAAACGGTTATTTCCAGATCAGGCTTTTTCATCTGCAGAGCCATCGGAAACAGCCCATGTCCCCCACCTAGATCCAAAACATTTTTGGCCCCGGCAAAACAGGGGTGACGGCTGATCAGTTCCACGGTTTGAAAAATACTGTTATCACTGAGTACTCCCTGGGCCATTGCTCTTACAAACGAAGCCTGGAAAATTGCCTGGGGATTATGCCCTTCCCCTGTCGAATTTCCTTTCAGCCACGAGCCCATCATTGACCAGGCACTACCCTGCTTAATCGAAAACTGCATGTCCAGTAAATCACCCAGGAAAAAATGACTGTCCCTGCATAAGTATGTTTTAGCCAGCGGTGTTATCCGGTACTGTTCTCCTTCTTTTACCGCCAGTTCCATTGCCGTCAGTGCATCAAGAAAGAACCTCGTCCTGTCAGCCTGATACCCCATTTTCTCAGCAAGATCCTCAATTTTCTGCGGCTCATTCGTCAGGCACTCAAATATACCTGTAGTAAATGCCTGATAGAGAAAATTGGCCTGCTGATATCCGCTTATCAGCCCCAATAAATCTTTTCCCTCAACCTGCGGTTGGAATACCGTAAAATCATTTGTTTCCAAGCATCTATCCTCCTCTAAAAAGCAACAACTAAAGCAGCCAACAAGCTGTATAGTGTTCTGCTCCTGTTTCCCGCAAAACCGGTCTTTGCCTGCAGGCTGGTCCTGCATGCGGACAATGGGAATAGTAATGACATCTGCTGGCCGTATCTATTTTTTCATCCTCCACCCATACTTGCTTTACCGAAGACTTCTCTAAAGAGGAAAAAGCCTCTACCAGCAAACGGCTGTATGGATGAAGCGGGTTTTGACAAAGTTCCTCTGCCGGCGCGCTCTCCACTATCTGTCCTTTATACATAACCGCGATACGGTCACTCATGCAGCTTACTACCTCAATATCATGGGAAATGAACAAGAGTCCAATACCGTTTTCAAGCTGAATCCGTTTAAGAATTCGCAATACCTGGGCCTGGACGGAAGCATCAAGCATAGAAGTGGGTTCATCAGCAACAAGAAACTGTGGACTTAAAGAAAGGACGCGCGCCAGAACTACCCGTTGAATCTGCCCACCGCTCAGTTCATGCGGATAACGGGTCAAGTGTTCCTCACTTAATCCTATCTGCTGTAACAATTCCCGGCTCTTAATCTTCATTTCTTCCCGGCTTGAATTCTGTCTATGAATAAGCATCGGTTCAAGCAGACTTTCATAGATTTTCATCCTGGGGTTCAAGGCACTCTCCGGATGCTGAAAGATAATCTGCATTTTACCGCAGAATTCTTTCTTCATTCGTCCATTGGCTGTTAGAACCTCCTGCCCCTGGAAAAATACCCGGCCTGAAGAAGGCGGAATCAAACCGAGCATCGTCCTGGCTACAGTAGATTTACCGGAGCCGCTCTCCCCCACCAAACCCAGGGTTTCCCCGGGTTTCACCGTAAAGCCGACTCCATCCAAAACTTTAACCTGCTTCCGATTGAAAACCCCTGCCGTATATTCTTTGCTGAGCTCCTCCACTCTGATCAATGTACAGACACCTCACATGAACTCCGTCCACTTCCCTGTTTATTATCGGCTGGCACTTACATTTTTCATTTCCTATAGGACAACGTGAATAGAATCGGCAGCCCGGGCTATCATCCAGTAAGCCGGGACTGTGTCCAGGTATAGGATATAAACCTCTCTCCGGCAATGAAGCCACCAGCCCCTGAGTATAAGGGTGTAAAGGATTGTTCAGCACTTGTTCGGCCGGACCTTTCTCCACTATTTCTCCGGAATACATCACCGCAATCTCGTCACATAGAGCGGCAGCCACTTTGAGATCATGAGTAATCAGGAGCAAGGAAGCCCTGGTCTTCCTGCTTAACTGTCGCAGGAGATCAACCACTTGAATCCGGTTCACGGCATCCAGCCCTTTAGTCGGTTCATCAGCTATCAAAAGTGACGGCTGTCCGCTTATGCTGATAGCAGCCAGGACTCTCTGCTTCATTCCTCCGCTCAACTGATGCGGGTATTCCGCAGACGTCCTGGCGGAATCCTTAAGGCCAAGTGATCTCAAGATATCCAGGGCTATAATCCTGGCTTTCTCTTTGATCATCCCCCGGTGTAATTGCAGCCCTTCCGTAAGCTGTTCTCCTATACTCAATACGGGATTAAGCGAAGTAGACGGACTCTGAGGCAAAAAACCGATTTCACTTCCTCTTACCTTACACATTTCTTTATCCGGCAAAGTAAGCAGATCCTGATTTTTATACATAATTTGTCCATTAATAACTGCGTTGGCCGGCAGCAGTCTTAAAACAGACATCCCCAGGACAGATTTTCCACAGCCTGTCTCCCCGATGATTCCCAGTGTCTGTCCTGGATTAATATCAAGGCTCACATTACTGCAGGCTTTAAGTTGTCCTTCCTCACAGTTAAAAATCGTGGTCAAATTACGAATACTCAATAACGCCATTATTTACCCCCTATTCCACGCTTTATCTTTAAGCCTGGGATCAAGCAAATCACGTAAACCGTCTCCCAAAAAATTAAAAGCCAATACCGTAACTAAAATCGCCAATCCCGGAAAAATAGTCAGATGCGGTGCTGTTTGCAAATATGTTTTGCCATCACTTAACATTGATCCCCAGACCGCCGTAGGAGGCTGAGCCCCCAGACCCAGGAAACTTAAACCTGCCGCGGCCAGGATGGCATAACCAATTCCGACACTGGCCATAATGATAACCGGGGCAATTACATTCGGCAGCAAATGACGAAACATTATATATAAATCATTTGCTCCCAGCGACCGTGCGGTTTCGATATATTCTTTCTCTTTTTCAGCCAGGACCGTTCCCCGCACTACCCGGGCATAGCCCATCCATCCTACCAGAGCTAAAGCCAGCATAACATTGCCTATACCCGGACCAAGCAAACCCGCTACTACCAAAGCCAGAATCAGGCCGGGGAATGCCAGGAAAATATCAACTATCCGCATAATTATTTCATCTACCGCTCTGCCATAATAACCGGCAGCCATACCAAGTACTACTCCAATGGCAGCAGATACGGCGGTTACCGCGATACCTATCGCCAAAGATACCCGGGCTCCATAAATAATCCTGCTGAAAATACAGCGTCCAAATTCATCAGTTCCGCAGGGATAATCCGAGCATGGCCCCTTGAGCGCCTGGCTCAAGCACTGCGTATTGGGATTATGGGGAGTCAGGACAGGCGCGAATATGGCGGCGCAAAGCAGCAGCAGTATAATAATCATTCCGATTAAGGTCAGTTTGTTCTTAAAAACGCTCATCACCGCTATCCTTTCTTTTCATAGCGAATCCTGGGATCAAGATATACATACAGAATATCCACCAGTAAATTTATTAAAACAAAGAAGACAGCAAATAATAGTACACAGGCCTGGATTAAAGCATAATCACGCGCAAATATGGAATCAACCAGCAGCTTACCCAATCCGGGCCAGCCAAAAATAGATTCCACGATCACCGTTCCTTCCAAAAGATGTCCCAACTGCAGACCAATTACGGTTATGACAGGAATAAAGGCATTTTTAAAGGCATGCCGGGAAATAATATTTCCTTCCCGCAGCCCTTTCGCCCTGGCTGTTGTAATATAATCCTGTTCAAGAACTTCCAGCATGCTGGAACGAATCAGTCTGGTGCTGACAGCGGCCAGACCTGTACCTAATGTCACAGCCGGCAGGATAATATGACGCAATTCTCCATACCCGAATACCGGCAGCCAGCCCAGGGTCACTGAAAATAAGAGTATCAGGAGCAATGCCAGCCAGAAATTCGGCATGCTGGCTCCAAGTAAAGCTCCGCTTCTGGCCAGGTAATCAAGCAATGAATTTTGTTTGGCCGCGGATATAATCCCGGCAGGTATGGCAATAAGCAAAGACACTATCAGGGAGGCCAGAGCCAGCATCAAGGTCGCGGGAGCCCGCACTATTATTTCCTGCAGCACCGGGTCCCCGGTGACCAGAGAACGTCCGAAATCTCCCCTCAGGGCATGTGCCAGCCAGTGCGTATATTGTATCCATACCGGGGCATCAAGTCCTTCGCTTATCCTGATATGTTCTACCTCTTCTGCCGTAAGATTTTCCAAACCGTAGCGAGCCATGGCGATCATTTCCGCCGGATCTCCGGGAGCAAGATTCATCGAAACAAAAGTCATTATCGTTACTCCCAGTACTACTATCAGCAGCAGCACCAACCGTCTGCTTATATAGTTGAGCATGAATTCAGTCCTTTACTAGCTCTTTCATCTTCAAGCTTCTGCCTCTATTGTATGCTTGCGGTAACCTCGCTTAATCTCATCGAAGATAATTATTGCCCGTATTCCCTGTCGTTTTATAGCGGATTCAATAATCCAGACATTACATTAAAATATTTTTTCCATAATTGCATAAAAAAGCACAACTATAAAAGTCTTCTCAACCCTGAGAAAAGACCTTCATGGTCGTGCTTTACATTCATGATTTGTTCTGCTTTTATTCAACTAATCAATAATCAATTAGACAGCTTCATGCTATCCGCTTGTTTTTATTAATTCTATATAAATATTTATTATCCTGCAATAAAATAATTTTTGTTTGTGTAATTTTTGAAAGTGGAATCAATCATATCTATTGTTGGATGCAACAGACATTTCGTTGGTAAATTTTGCAACATCACTACACCTAAATCAGCCAGTACGCAGGAAATGGAATGTCTTTCGACAATTATCAAAGTAAGAATAAGGGCAATAATTTTATTCTTATATATTCCCTCCTTGAATAAAAATATCATTTCGGTGTGTGACGTATTTCAATAACATAGGTGATGGAACCGGTTGCGTTGCCTTCCTCCGGATAGTTGATGGTATCAGTCCTGGTAAAGCCTTCAGAAGCCATTATGGCATTCCCATTCCTGAATGGCAGTTTGAAGATATACCCTTCTGCCATATTGGAATCACCCGGGTCTATTCCTTCTTGACACTTGTACTCATTAAAAAGTTTTCCGGCCATGAAATTGACAAAATTATAATTATCATCGAAACGCATATCCAGAAGCTTATTGTACCAGACTTCTTTCTCCGCTCCGATGGTATCTACCCAAAGATCTACTGTCTGACTGGTGCAAGGCGAAAAATCAACAATCCGTGCCTTTACCGGATAAGCATTGGGAAAATCTATGGTAGTAACTGAAGAAGAACTACCGGAATAACTCAGATACTCACCTTCCCCAGATCCTTCATAGTAAAGCCACCGTGCAGGATCGTACTGAAGCGAAATCTCCCCCTTCCCGGTCAAGGCCATCTTTTGCTTGGCTATTCCTGAAAAAAGGCTTACATCGTAATTGAAGGTAAAGGACATAGCTTTCGTAAGTTTTTGCAGATACTCCTGAGTAAGATCTTCATGCCCGGACCCTGAAGCCAAAAACGCGGTATCACGAATAAGGGCTATTACAGTTCCCATGGCTTTATAATTATGCTCTTCACGAATTTTCCTCAGTTCCTCATCGAGGGCTTTGATAGTCCAATCGTAGAATATGCCGAGGTAATGTTCCGCCGGAGGAATATCCGCCCCGATTAAATAGGCATCCTTGGTAATAATGCTGGTAGCCTGATATACGGGTATCAGTTTTTGGGTGTCATATTTATAAGTCTCGATAAGCTTATCTACTTTTTTCACGGCTCTCTCCTGCAAAAGCTGAGCGTAGTATATTCCATCATTATCTGCCCCCAATAAACGCCCATCTCCCGATATCCAACAACTTCCTGGCCAGTTCCCTTTCCGGCATCCTGACTTTTTCAACATAGATATCCAGAGCCCGGTTCCTTAAATCCGTGGAGCTTTCTCCATCCTCGTCCTTGCAGGTAAAGGTGTAGTCCGGGGGTACGGGAGGCACCCCAATAGGGGTCTTCAGGAATGCCTTGACCTCATTCAGCACTCCTTGTATGCCTTATAACCTTTATCAGAAAGCTCTTTGGCTTCAGCATCAGTCTCAGGAGTGTACACAAGATCTGAGGAAAAATGCGCTATGGACACCATTAGTTGATTAACATTAATATCTGCCGAAGCAAAATCTGAGACTTTCCCATACTGTCTCCCGCGAATACACAGGTGTTTTCCGCTACCATCGGCCCGCTTACAGTCAGGGTGGCCGGTATCATAAATTGTACTCCTTCAGGCTGAAAAACAACGCCGCCGCTGAACTGTCCTGAAAGTGCATCTGATTGTATATCACTTGTCAACTGCATGGAGATGGTCTCCACATATGGCAATGCATTCTCTGGAATATCCAGCCGCCAGGTGTTCCCGCCATTATCCTTGAGTTCCATGGAAAAAGAACCACCCAAAGGCACGTAGTTTACAGATGCCAACTTGTTTTCATCAAGGGTCAGGCTGGCCTCGCCCAAGCTGCCGATAATCACATCGGTGTTGATTTTATCTCCCATATCCAGAAGACTAACTTCCTGGGCTTCAATAAACGCCCTGAGGCCTTCTATCTCGGGCGGGGCCTTGGTCTTTTCCGCACCTGCTTGAGTGTTGTTCTTATCCCGCTCAGGAGCTTTGCCGCAAGCAGCTGCTCCGCAAAACAAAGCCAACATGAGAACAATACAAATAAATTTTTTCGATTTTTTCGACATCCGCAGACCTTCTTTCTGGAACTTGCTGTGGTTAGACCAGATCATCAATCCATGAATTTTTCATAGGTCGGCACGACCAGATCCGGTAAGGGGCACGTTAAGAGCATTACCATAACCTAGCAGCTGCTAATTACATCAACCTATTCTCAATTGGTTTTGTAATAAGCAATTACCACAGTACTGCTGTATTGATCGGGAAAATGCTGGGTAGCATCGATCTCAATCCTGTAATCACCCTTGTTGCCATAATAATAAGAATCTACGCCCATCATTCCGTCATAGTTTTCCGCATTCAGCATTAAACCGCAATAATGCCCGTTAACTATACTGAATTTCTCGCCTTCATAATCAATTGTAATCTTGTAACCTTCGTTTCCTGTATCAAATGTCCTTCTTTCGACCGAGACTATATTACCGTTTTCATATAAAGGGATTAGGTCTGACGGGTAGCCCTGCGGCAAAGCTGTGGAATCACCGCCCTGGTTATCTGAAACCTGGTCTGTGGCAGAGATATCATCCATGGTTTCGTAAGTCCTGACGGTCATAAGTACGGCTGCTTCCCGGGTAGCCATACCATAGCCTGCAGCCTCCTGGACAGAGGTGGTGGCTTTTGGCATGAAATTACCGCTTGCGTCACCTTTTATTATGCCCAGCTTGAACATGTATTTAGTGCCTTCCACAGCCCAAGCGGATATATATCTTTGGTCGGGGAAATCTGCGACTCCCGCTATGCTGTAATCGGCATTCGGGGTTATGGCCTTTATGGTCCTATATAGCATGGTAGCGCACTGCTCCCTGTCTATTAAAACGTTGGGAGAAAACGTGGTAGTCGAAGTTCCTGCAGTAATTCCAGTTGCTAAGGCCTTCAAAATTTGTGGATTGTTAGTATCAGTAAAAGGATTGGGGAAAGCCGGCGCTGCCGTGATGCCGCTGGCCTTTTCGTAGAGCAGTACCGCGAGCTCTGCAAATTCTTCCCTTGTGATGGGTTTTGTCATATCGGCGCCCTTCAATATATCCGGTATAAGCCCGTACCCGTCCGCCTTGTCAAGCTCTGCCACTGCCCATTGTGATGACCGGGAATAGGCGGGCATTCCATGGGAAATCACATTGGAAAAAGGACTGTAGATTATACCGGTTTTCCCTGCCGCCGGATAGTTGCTGTAATCAAACTCATAGCGGAATCTCACATCATATGCGATGGCCTCAAAATCAGTGGCTCCACTGTTGAAATAATCGTCGATCTCAACCGCAAAGCCTTCCAAACCTATCCCATATGTGCCATAGTCCCGCCACTGATCAGAACCCGTCTTCAACCAGACATTTGTATGAACTTCCTGATTGGAGATACTGTTCAGTTTCAAAATATCATCATGGGGTTTCTGCGCGCTTAAATACAGATAGGGTTCTTCATTATCATATTTTCTTACCTTTGCAGATTGAAGAACAGGGGCATGGTTGATCAGCTCTGCAGGTTCCTCGATAGCCTGTTTATTATAAGCCACAACCGCCGACCATGGTGAATAGTATTCATAGTCTTCGCTTTCATCTCCATAAGTGATGCAGAAACGGACCCTAAAATACATGGTATGATTATTAAAATATGACTCCCCACCGGGCAAAACCCCGTCGGCAAAATAATCCTCAAAATCGTAAGAATAGAGATAATTCTGATCGGAGTACTTACCATCCTGAGCGCTGAAATAAGGGCTGTTCATAGGCAAATCGCCGCTGTCGCTTACTGATGATTTCCACTGCCCATCATCCAGCTTATAATCAGCTTCTACATTGATTCCCAGATTAGCAAACCCGGCATCCTCGAAGCTGCTGTCTTCATAGGCCGCCAAAATACCGCGGACCTCTTTCGATGCAGTGTAGCCGATGTTAAAACCCCAGGCGTCAACTTCACTGTAATTAAAGGAAACTCCCACACTTTCCGGTGCTTCATAGCTGGGTGGCGGCGTATAAACAGCCGCCAAGGCCGTAAAGGGGATCATCATCACAGTTATCAGCATGGTCAAAACCAACACAAATATTTTTCTTTTCATTTTAAAACCTCCCCTTCTTTATTCCATAACCGTAGACAGGCTGATATCCAAGACCCCCATCCCGGCATCATAATTGATTAATATCAATAAACCGTCGCCATTTCCCGCACTATAGGCAGAAAATCCGTCGGCGTTGCTTTCCACAGCGTTTTCGGCAAAAATCTCTTTAATCTTCCCCAAATAGTCATCAAAATCTTCTTTTTCCACTTGATCCATACCGATCATAACTCCGCCATCGGAAGAAATCACCGAGTTAATATTACCTTTTTTTAATTTGGGAATGGTTCTGGCTATATCGTTATCAGGCCACTCGGTACCTCCATAGTTTATTTTCTTCCCATCTTTCCCCTCGATGGTGACCTCTCCATCATCAATATCCACGTTGTCAACTCCCAGGCCTTTTTCTACAATTTTTTCCGTCACCGCCTCTTCAGCTTTTTCCGTTGGACTCTTGCATGCAACGGCGGTTAACGCCAATAACAGCACAATTGCTATCAGCAGCAGTTTTTTCATTTTAACCCGACCTCTCCTTTTTAAAATTAATCTCTCCCTCATAAATAAATTGCCGATGCTGTAATTATCCATAAGAGTGTCTTCTACTTTGTTCTTACCCTCCTTGAAAGAAGAAAAAATCCATTTGCGTCAGGAGAACATTACAGGGATAACAAGCATACGGTCCCGGGAGCCCTCTGTGGTTATGTCAACCGATCTTTATTCAAAGCTTATTCCGCTTAGAAGCTGCTCAAAATCGGCGGTAAATAGCTCATAGTTTTCAGCTGAACTCCCCATAGTAATAACATAAACATCGCTTCCTATAAAGAAAAATACATGTTGGTAGTACATCTGCAGGCCGCTTACCTCACAGGTAAAAATGAGCTTTTTAGCCTCCTTTCCATCCACCGTAATACTCTCTGCTTCTCCTGCATACTCGACATTATCAAAAGAATCCTCAAAGATTTCCCTGGCCTTCTGTACCACTTCGTCAAGAGTCTTGCCGCTGTATGGTTCCTGTTTAACCATGAAACTAGCGCCATCTTTCGAGTAGTGGGCAAGAAAACCAACAGAATTAACAGCTTCCCAACCATCGGGGGCAGAAACCGCCACTTTTACTTCTTTTTTATGGGTGGCGTTTTCATTATCCTGAACATTGGATTCTCTTTCTGCAACCGTGTTTTGCGAATGTCCGCTTTGCGAAACATCACTGCCACATGCCATAAGCACCATACCCATTAAAAGTATCAGCCCAACAAAAATAATCTTTTTCACCTTTTTCCCTCCTTGTTTTGTTTTTGGTGCCCTGCTGCGGACAAGTATCCCGCTAAGTTCTCATTTATATGGAAAATTTAGCAAGGCCAATATCCAGGGATTTATTGATGAGGCCTGGGTTTTGGCAAGCATGCCGCCCACCCGCAGCTTGAAGCAAATATGTTCTGAGCTCTGACCATCCGGGACATACATAGAATCCGACCCTATTTCAACAGGAACTTCCCGTGTCGAAAAACGGGCGGCATAGTCCCATACGCTAAGGCTGTTGTTTGATCAATACGCCTGCTGCGTGGGACGTATGGTTGCCGTTGTTCTTTATTGGGAAAAATACGATGTCGTAAAATTCTGACATTTTCTCATGAATTTTTCCGCAGGTCTTTCCGAGAATTTTGAACGGGTCCCTCTGCTCAAATAAAAAGACTGTCTCTCCAGCCAATGCTTTTTTAACAGCATCTTGAATTATGTTCTCTTTTGCGCGTAAACCGGTAAAAACATTGAACTGGTTAATAAGCCTCTCTTCCTCGTTAATCCCAATTTGAGTCAGCAGAGCCTTATTGACCATTTTCAAGGTCCCTTCAGGAGAAAACAGCAGTATAGGGAAAGGGAAATAATCAATAATCTGAATAAATAACCCTTCGTGCGCTGTTAGAGCCTGTAACCTTTTTATCATTTGGTCCTGTGTTTCTACTCTTTCCTTAATAGCTTTCTGGGCTTCCATCAGCTTGTTCAGCAGTTGCTCTTTTATTTCTTTATTGGTCACAGGCATTTCTCTCCTTACAGGCAGTCTTTTCCCATTGCTTACAAATTTTAAAACAATTCGGATGCATTCGATAGACTATATATTGCTCCAAAAAGTCCAAATATTGCGGTATTTACACAAAAAAAAAGCCTTCAGGGATTACCTGCTCCCTGAAAACCTCAAGCTCGAATAATAATTGATTTTACTATTTTCCCTTTATTTTTTTGCGGTATTCTGAAGGAGTAAGGCCAACGCTCTTCTTAAAGAGCCTGGCAATATTTCCGTGGTAATCTACACCGCATGCAGCAAAGGCTTCGCTAACCGTAAGATTCATATCACATAATTTTTCCTTAATCCTGTCAATCTTGATACTCAGATAAAAGTTATAGGGAGTCATGCCTACATCTTTTTTAAAAAGGCGGGATAAATAATAGGGGCTAAGATTT